>NZ_JAOBSU010000120.1:0-4780 GCF_025447695.1 Streptococcus danieliae
TTTTTCGAAGCCTGGTTTCAACAATTTTTACTAGCTAGTTTGGACAGCCCATCCGTTATCATTCTGGATAATGCAAGATTTCATAGAATGAGTCGCTTAAAAGTATTGTGCGAAGAACAAGGACATAAACTCTTGCCTCTTCCCCCCTACTCACCTGAGTATAATCCCATTGAAAACACATGGGCTCATATGAAAAAACACCTTAGAAAAGTATTGTCTGATTATGACAATTTTCTGGAGGCTTTGTTGTCTTGTTCTTGTTTCAAATGACTATAGCTGCAAAGGTGACGGGTGAAAAGGAACAAGTCAAGAATCGCTTAGCTGTTCTAAAACACGTTTCTCGAGATGCCTATAATTCTGTACTGAAAGTTCTTCGTGATGCGGATGCACATAATGCCACCAAGATTAACTATGGTTCTGATCAATTGACCGAGATGGTTCCAGATGCTATTGCTGTATTTGGACAATCTCCGAATAGCGATGGGACTCCGTCCCCAGCTCTTTTAAGTCGACTAGAGAAGACAAAAGAGATGGCGGAACGCTATCCAGATATTCCAATTGTTTTGAGTGGTGGACCCGTTCGCTATGAATATGCTGAAGCGGATGTGATGGCAAAATGGCTTAAATCTCAAGGAATTGATGAAAAAAGATTTATTCTAGATGCTATTGCTAGAGATACTCCTGGAAATGCTATTGGAATGGTTAAAGCGTTTGAAGCAGTTGGTGCTCGGAAGATTTTAGCGATTGGTACGATTCTACATCTTCCTCGAGCTGTAACGGTATTAAAAGTCTATGCAGATACTGTAGGCTATGACTTGGTGATTGACTCGGCAGGAGGTGGTAAAGAGCCATCAGCTTCTAAAAAGGAGATTGAACGCCTCTATACCTACGTCAATGCTTTACGAGCAGGTTACCTCTATACCAAGGAAGACTTTGAGAAATTTTCTAAATCGGAATATAAAGTAGTCTTTAAAAATCAGTTGAATCAGTTGCTAGAAGAACGAAGTTTTAAATTCGGTGATTTTATTCACTATCCTGATCTTCAGGTTGATGGATATCGAATGGTGAATTGGAAATCAGAAGATGGTCGTATTTATACTTCTCTTAGTCGGTTATCAGATAATTTGGTTCTCTATCCAATTTTTGAAAAAATAACTTCTTTGACTCCGAATGTGAATGTTAGTTCTAAATTCGATATTGAACAGCGACAAGATAGAGTTGAGGTGAAGATGCCGAGAGGTATTGAGAAACGAAGTGGTGTGGAGCTTATTATTAACATTCGTAAAGCTCCGGAATTATCAGCGAACTCAAAATCAGAGGAAACTGATATCCCTAAACTTCCTAAAACAGGTGAAGCGAAGGGGGATTACTTTTCACTGTTTGGTTTGGGACTATTTGGTTTCTTAGGCTTTGTATTTAAAAGAAGGAAAATCTGATTTTGGCTGATTTCTAAAGTGATGGTTGTAGTTGTAAATTTTCCTGTAATGCTAGAAAGTGGACTCAAGGGCGAAAATTTCAAGATTTCGTCCTTTTTCCGTGTAAAGACAACCAAAAAAGCCCACGTGGGGCTTGATTTCTTTAAACTTGGCTGTCCTTCCAACGAAGGGCTAATTTCCTGGAGAGGCTTGAGATAAGGAAATTAATGCAGAAGTAGGTAAGGGCCACTAGTGCATAGAGCGTGAAAACCTGTTGGGGTTGGAAGTAGCGGCCCATAAGGATTTGGCTCTTTCCGAATAGTTCTTGCAGGGCGATAACAGAATAGAGGAAGGAGGTATCCTTGATGACGGTTACAAATTGGGAAATAATGGCCGGCAGCATTTTGCGGAAGGCTTGCGGGAAGATGATCAGTGTAAAAATCTGATAGCTGGTAAAGCCTTGGGAGAGGCCGGCCTCGGTTTGGCCGTGGTCAATTGCATTGAGGCCGCCTCGGATGATTTCTGCTAGTGCTGCGGATGTAAAAATGGTAAAGGAGAGAATCCCTGCAGGAAGGGATTTGACCTGAAATACCAAAAAGATAATGAAAATCCACAAGAGGTTAGGGACATTTCTGACAAATTCAATATAGATGCCTGCAATCAGTTTGAGGAGCTGATTGTGGCTATTTCGCATGATGGCGAGGATAGTCCCGAAAAGGGTTGAGAGGATAATCGCCGACACAGAAATAAGCAGTGTGGTCCCTAAGCCCTGGAGGAGGAAACTCAGATTGTAACTGGTAAAAAGTTCAGACATAAGCTTTCCTTTCTAGTGTTAGAGACTGTAGGTCCCTTTGTTGGCTTCTTCGATTCGTCTCCCCCAAGTCGCTAGTGGAAAACATAGAATGAAGTAGAGGAAGGCTGCTCCAGCAAAGGCTGGGACGTAATTGGTGCTTTCGAAGGCCCAAGATTTAGCAACAAACATGATGTCGGCACCGGAAATGATGGCGACGGTTGCAGTGTTTTTAATCAGGTTAACGACCTGGTTGGTCAGTGGGGGGAGGATGGTCCGGATGGCTTGGGGAATGATAATCAGCCGCATGGACTGAGCATAACTAAACCCTTGAGAAAGGGCGGCTTCCGTTTGCCCCTTGGGAACAGCCTCGATTCCTGAGCGGAACACTTCTGCAATATAGGCCCCGTGGTAGAGTCCGACACAAAGAATGCCGGTCCAAAAGGCTGAAATCATAATGGCTCCCTGAGAAACGATGGCGAGACCATAATACACAAAAACAAAGTGAATCAGCAGTGGGGTATTCTGGAAGAATTCCACATAAACGCGGCTACAGGTCTGGGCAATTTTTGAGTGGCTGGAGGCCATGGCCGCAAAGAAGATCCCTAATAGCATGGCCAGGATGAGGGAGCCGGCGGCTAGTCCGAGTGTGTAGAGAAAGCCTTGGAAAAAGCTGCTAGACTCTTGGAAAAGAGCTGCCCATCGACTGAGCGCAAAGGGACTGGTTGTACTTGCAACTAGCATAGAACCTCCTTAGTTTTTTGTTGGTTGTTCAGATTTGAGATTGTAGGTCTCTTGAATCTGTTTCAAAGTGCCATCTTGGTTCCACTTCTCAATCAAGCTATTGATGTAGTTGATTAGGGGACCGTTGGACTTTTTACTGGCAATTCCGTATTCCTGGGTGTTAAAACCTTGGTCCAGGATTTGGGTTTGTTTGCTGGTGTAGCCAGAGAGGATGGACTTGTCAACGGAAAAAGCATCGATCCGTTGGGCATAGAGTGAGATGGCCAATTCTGGGAAAGAACCTAGTTCAACAAAGTTGAAGGAGAGACCGTTCTCTTTTGCGAAGGTTTTGAGGTTGGCCTTGGTGGTGGATCCTTGGGAGACGCCGATGGTTTTACCGTCCAGCGCCTTGGGATTTTGAATGCCGGATTTTTTATTGACTAGAAAGCCAATCTGGTCGTAGTAGTAGGGGGTCGAAATCGCATAGGACTCTTGCCGTTGAGGGGTAATAGTGTAGGTGGCGATGATAAGGTCGACCTGGCCATTGTCCATCAAGGGTTCACGGGTGTGGGAGGTTACAGGTGTGTATTCAATTTTGACACCGAGTTCTTGAGCGATTTCCTTGGCGATGTCAATTTCCATTCCGTGATACTGGTTGTCCTGAGGATCTAGGTAGCCGAAGTTGGGGACATCCTGTTTGACTCCAACGCGGAGAACACCGGCATCTTTGATCTTTTGCGCTTGCTCGGGAAGTTCAGCTGCAGCAACACTGCTGGATAGAAAGAGCAGGCTGAGACAGAAGGCGACCAGAAAACTGAGCTGTTTGGTGATTTTCATAGCTTCCTCCTAGTCTTCCTTGACCTTGTCACTGGTATGGTTGATGATTTTGCTGAGGAATTGTTGGGCCCGCGGTTCTTGAGGATTGTCAAAGAATTCATGGACATCGGTCGTGTCTACCAGAATTTCACCGTCGGCCATAAAGATAATCCGATCGGCAACTTCGCGGGCAAAGCCCATTTCATGGGTAACAACGACCATGTTGGTGCCGCTACGGGCTAGTTTTTGCATAACGACCAAGACATCGCCGATGGTTTCTGGATCCAAGGCCGATGTTGGTTCGTCAAAGAGTAGGAGTTCGGGTTTCATAGCCAAGCCTCGTGCGATGGCTACCCGTTGTTTTTGCCCACCCGATAGCATACCAGGATAGGAGTCCTTCCGGTCCCACATGTTTACATAGGTCAGGTATTTTTCAGCCAAGGCTAAGGCTTCCTTGGGATCCATTCCTAATACTTTAATGGGAGCAAGTGTGACATTTTCGAGTACAGTTTTGTGGGGATAGAGATTGAAGTGTTGAAAAACCATGCCAACTTCTTTGCGAAGTTGAACCAGATCCTTGTTGGAAGCCTGAACAAGTTCGTGTCCATTGACAATTAGGCTGCCGGTTTCGATCGATTCTAGGGCATTGATGGTCCGGATGAGGGTTGATTTACCAGATCCGGATGGTCCTAAAAGGACGACCACCTGGCCTTTTTCGATTTCTAGATTAATATTTTTAAGGGCGTGGTAGTCGCCGTAGTACTTTTCGACATTTTTAAATTGAATGAGGGACATAAATTTTCTCCTTTTGTCAGAAAGTCTTTCGTTTTTTGTTAGTTTATCAAAAATAGCTTGAAATCGCAAGAAACTGTGTCAGATATTCTAACACAAGGGTTTGAGTGACCTTTTCCCGCAGCAATTTATCTTTGGCTGGGTAAAGGACAAGTGGTTCTTTTGACGGAATCATTCCCGTTGTCTCTGATCCGAGGTATACCAAGGGAATAGAAGAGTATAAAAAGAAAAATCGCCACGGTAA
>NZ_JAOBSU010000121.1:0-4777 GCF_025447695.1 Streptococcus danieliae
GCTTTGGTTTACGAATGAATTTGATTGCTGGTATTATCAATTTTGAAGGATAGTTAACGTTTCGCAGGAAGTCTATTTATTTACTTGATAGCAATGAGACATCTTATCTTGTCTATGTCTTTAGAATCCCAAAGTTTTTGGAATAAAAAGTTGCAAAAACTCCTGGAAGAAAGTTATCGGGAACAGATAGATTTGAGATACTATGGTTTTCCTAAAAAGTGGATAGAACTGTTGACAATAAATATAGGATAGCTGATTATTCGAATGTAACAGTTTTTCAGACTGTTGTAGCAAGTTGACAAAAGCCTTAGAATCTGGTATAGTGTGACTATGCGATGAGTCGATCGGTAGCGCAAGCTACCCATCAAGCATAGGAGGTCATATCGCAGGAGCGGACCTTGATGAGTTGTGTGAACCTACTCATCACACGGAAGTGCCTTTCGGATCCCTCCTCTTTTTGAGTGAGGGATTTTTTCGACTAGAAGTGGAGGAAAAGTATGCAAGTCATTAAACGTGATGGACAAGTAACCGAATTTGATCCCGATAAAATTTACCAAGCTATTTTAAAAGCAGCTCAGTCTGTTTTTGTACTCGATGATTCACTCCGTCAAAATCTAGCTCAGGTCACTAAAAAAGTGGTGATGGATTTAGAGGAAGCCAGAGTTGAAAAAGCAACCATCAGCATGATCCAGTCCATGGTTGAAAATCGTCTACTAGATGCTGGTTATATCAATATTGCCGAGCACTATATTTCCTACCGCCTCCAACGGGATTTAGAACGCAACGGCTATGAGGACCGGATCAACGTTCACTTAAAATTTGAACAGTTGAAATAAGCGACAGATATTTGTGATACTAGATTGCGTTAAAAACTAGTTTAAATACACACCAGGCAGCAAGTCGAAGCTAACGACGTGTGGATGTAAACTAGAAAGAATATGAACCTCAAAAAAAAGCTTAGGATCCTGTTAGGTGTAACAGCGATTCTAAGCTTTTTCTTGCTTACAATTGTCTTTAAATCCAGCCTTGCTCCTGGGCAATTTTAGCGGCTGCGGTTCGGTTTTCGGCGTTTAGTTTATCCAGGATGTTGGTCATATAGTTGCGGATGGTCCCTTCAGATAGGTGGATGGTCTGCATGAGGTCTGTGATGGAGCGTTCCTTGAGTACGTAAGCATCGACATTGGCCTTGATGGCTCGTTCGAAATAGCCAGGGCGTTTGAAGGTGGTGACAATGATGATTTTGATGGCGGGATATTGTTCTTTACTCCATTCGAGGACATCCAGTCCTGATTTCTCCGGCATTTCAACATCTAGAATGGCGATATCGATGGATTTTGTTTTTAGTAAGGCAATGGCTTCTTGACCATGACCAACTTCAAAGACTTCGCTGACCTCGGGTTGGAGCCGCAGGAGCTGGCAAAGGGCATCGCGGAGCATGGCCTGGTCTTCGGCAACTAAAATCTTCATGGGTAGTCCTCTTCTAATGGGATTTTGATATTAATTTGGGTAGGGTTGGCCAGGGATACAAAATGAATGTCTCCCTTGATTGGGATCAAACGTTTACGGACGGAGTGGAGTTCTGTTCCAGTGAATTTTTGAAAGCCAATACCATTATCTTGGTAGGTCAGGCAAATGTGTTTCTGGTTTTGGGTGAAGAGCAGGTTACAGATTTGAGCCTGGCTGTGTTTGATGAGATTGTTAGCCAGTTCTCGGAGAATCATGGAGACAAGGGTTTGTTTGTGGGGACTGAGACTGTTCGCAAGTTCCTGGCCTTTAATGGTCAGTTGGATCTGGGCCAGCTCCAGCATTTGTTGCAGGATTTGGAGTTCCTGGTGGATGGTGTGTGTTTTGACCTGCTCAACCAATTGCCGGACATCGGCCATGGATTGCTTGGAGATCTGTTGCAGGTCACGGACCTCTTGGAGGGCTTGGTCTTTGAGATCCTGTTGAATCAGTGTTTGGGCCAGTTCGGCCTTAATGGCCATCATGGCAAAGACGTGCCCTAGGGTGTCGTGGAGGTCTTGGCTAATCCGGTTCCGCTCATTTTCCGCTAGGAGGAGATTGATCGATTCATTTTGCTGGCGCATTTTGGCTTCCATTTTTTCCTTTTTCACTTCCGCCAAATTCCCAAAAAGTAGGGCGAGACCAAATAGATGAAGGATGATCGAAGCGACTTTCACTTCAATGGCGATGGGGGCCAGAATGGACCAGATGAAGATAACTCCAATGGAAATTGCATAGGAGATGGTTCGATAATTCCAGCTTTCATCTTTGTAATGCCAAGAAATAAGATTCGATAGGTTAAAAATAAAGAGGGTTTGGAGTGGATTAGCGAAGAAGAAGCCAGAAAAAATGTAGGAAATCAGGTAAAACCAGGCCAGGCAGGAGTAGCCAGGATGGTCCGTATAAAGGAGGGAAATATAGAGGACGGCAAAGGCTAAGGTCATACCGATATAGAGGAGCGGAGAGCTGCTATACTGAGCGTAGTAAAACGGAAAGTAGAGAAAGAGCAGCCCGACAAAAAACAGAGGGTTTATCTTACGGTAGTGGAAGATCCAAAATTTTTTCATAGAAGCCTCACCTTCTTTTGTTTGGAGAGAATGGACGAGATACTATAGAAAATTATGGCATATCCAAGGACAACAAGCAAGGATTTCCAAAGGAATTCTCCCTTCAGAGCATACTGAACAACCAGCTGATTGACATGGTAGCTAGGAGTTAGTTTGGAAATACCTTGGAGCCAATCTGGGAAAAGACTGATTGGCATCCAGGAACCGCCCAGGATGGCCAAGAGTAAAAAGAGGACATTGGCTACCAGTGACAAGGTTTGTTCTGACTGAATGTGCTGCAAGCAGAGGCCTAGAGCAAGGTAAACCGTTGCGGTTAGGAGCAGCAAGAGGACACTCAGAAGCCAAGTAGCTGGTGTTAGCTGAATATTTCTGAGGAAGGCCCCATTTAGGAAAACGATGAGAATGGAAGCCAGAAAACAGATCCCGACCCGGAGAATCTTGGACAGATGGTACTTCCATAAAGGTAGTGGCGAATGGCGGAGGAAGCTGAGCCAGTGATTCTTTTGATCTTCCACCAGCATCATCGGAAAACTAAAGAGGGCAAAGCTAGACATGGAAAAGCTGGTCATCGTTAACATATAGGAAATTAGAAAAGATTCTTGAGCCTCTGGCTGTTCTATCTGAACAGTCGATGAGAACAGGGTAAAGAAAAAGAGAGGAATCCCAATGGCGAGTAAGAAACTGCCCAGGCTTCGTTTGAGGCGGATGCTTTCAATAGTCAGTAAGGCTTTCATGCTTGGTCTCCTTCTTGGTTTTCAAATAGACTGGCGAGTAGGCTTTGGTTTTGCAGTTGGAGATCGGAAATCCGGCACCCCTGCTGAGTGAGCTCTTGCCAGACCTGCTCGATCTCCGCCGTTTGAAATTGAACCGTGTCTTTTGTATGGGTCAGGTTAGAAATTCTGGTAAGCTGGGCGACAACTGGAGCCCAGCTAGCAGCTAGTGTAACTTGTTTGTGGTTTTGTTCATTGCGAATGGTAAAGGGACTGGTATCGCGTACTAACTGGCCTTGGTGCAGGAGGAGGATCCGGTCAGCGGTTGTTTCGACCTCCTCGAGGTAGTGGCTGGTATAGAATACCGTCATCCCACGCGCCTTTAGCTCTTGAATGATGGTCCAAAAATGTTGGCGCGTGCTGGTATCCATACCAGCGGTCGGCTCATCGAGGAACAGCAGCTTGGGTTTGCCGATGAGGATGAGGATAAAGGCCAAGAGGCGCTTTTGACCTCCCGACAGTTTCCCTGCTAGCTGTTGTTTTTGAGCTTGGGAAAACTGCAACCAGCGGTCGATCTCTGCTGAGCTTAGAGCATCCTCGTAAATGGACTGAAAGAAGTTCAGTAATTCTTGTACTTTGAGATCTGTCGGAATGACATTTTCTTGGGGCAGTACAGCCAGTTCTTGGGGGGAGCTGGTCATCGTGATTGTCCCCTGACTGGGAACCATCTCTCCGAGTAGGCAGGAAATGAGACTGGTTTTACCAGCTCCATTTTGGCCGATGAGGGCAACACATTCCCCTTCAGAAATCTGGGTTGTAATGTCAGAGAGAATTTGTCTGCCCTGGATGGATTTGGAAAGGCGCTTGATGCTGATCATGTGTGGGTACTCCTATCTCTTTTGCTAATTTTATTATAAAAAAGCAATCTTTAAGAGACTAGGAGGTTTTGTCATTGTTTGGTGTGATAAATGTCATGTCTTGCATCTTGTTCGGAAAACGAGTATACTGAAGAAAAGTATTTATATTAAGGGGAAATTATGAAACAAAATTTAGCCGGACGCGGTAAGATGCGGAAATTACGGACAGGTGTCCTAGTTTCAACGATTGCCTTGGCCTTCGCGGCAGGTACAGCTGTTAGCGCAGATGAACAGCCAACTCTAGTAGATGAAACACCAGTGGCAGAGGTCCTTCTTGCAGAAGACGAGCTTCTTGAGGCTGAAGCTGATGAGGACCTAGAAGCAGTTGCTGAAGAGGAAATTCTTGAATCTGAGGACGAAGGCCTAGAAGCTGTCGAAGAAAAGGCAGTGCCTGACGAGGAGCTTGTACTGACAGAAGAAGAATTTGCAGCTCTCCCTCCAGAACTTCAGAAATCTTTGCAAGAATTTGCAAAATATCAGCAGGAAGTAGTCGATTTTCTAAGGGGCACCTCTAAAAACTCATACTTATTGTCGCCTTATTTCAAATAAGTAGGTATTCCTATTTGGTAGTGCGGACGTG
>NZ_JAOBSU010000122.1:0-4673 GCF_025447695.1 Streptococcus danieliae
CAAAAATCAGAATTCTCCCGATAATCGGGATAGAAAAGTAGGAAATACAGGGACTCTTGCTGGAAATTAGAGGGCAAACGTCCCTTCTTTTTTATATGACGGAATACTTCTGGTTTTTAGAAGTGCCCTTCAGAAAGTTTCGATTTTTTACTAATAAGAGTTGCTGCATTCTCTGTCGCATCACGAATCCCGAAGTCTGCCAATTGTAAAATTGTGTCATGGCTTAATTTTTTATTTCGAGCCATTTCATCGGTTCGAGCTTTAGCCCATTTCAAAGCCTCTGAAGTTACTGGTGGTACTGGAATATCAATTCCGTTAATGTTTCGCAGTTCTTTAAGATATTCCGAAATATATTGAGAAACCTTCTCATAATCAACTTCTTTATCCGAGTATTCTTCTGCATTTTTTAATACAATAACCTCTGTGGCTTCCCCATCAAATTCAAGATTTTCATTTGCACTCACATAGTACTTCTTCCCATCCTTAATATAGTACGGGTCTTTTGGTTGAGAATAGGCATCAAAATCTTTCACTTTATTTTCAGCAACGACATGCTGAACCAATTCAGTTGTATATTCAGGTCCAGCTTCTTTTACTGCTTTTTCCAATTCTTCTTTCTTTTTCTTTGAATTCAAATAAAATAGCGACTTCTCTTTTTCTAGCGCGTCAAGCTTTTTATTTAGTTCAACTAAATCTTGATTCTTTTGTTTTAAAGTAGACTCTAGTTGACTCACTTCTTTTTGAGCAGTTATGACACTGTTTGCATCAAAAGTTGCTTCCGCCAACTGAACTTTAGCCTCAGTTTCTCGTACCTCAACTAATTTTGACTCAACATCTTTTTGGGCAGCTTGAAGAATGGGCTCGTATTCATGAACCTTCTGCTCTGCATCCTTTAATTGATTTTTGGCACTCTCTAAAGATTTATCATTTACTAGTGCTATTTCAATCTCTTTAATTTTATCTGTTGCCGTAGCTATTTTTTCTGGCGTGATATCTTCGAGCTTTTTAGCAGCATTTTCTAATTGTTCCAAACCGGTAGCCAATTCATTTTCAGCTATTGAAACGTTTTCTTTATCTTCAGAAATCTTTAATTCTTGCTCTTGGATAGTCTTATTCAATTCATTAATGTTTTCTTGCTCAACCATCAACGCGTCAGACTGACAACTACAATCAACACTTTTAACATCCTTATCTTCCACAACTGCGTTAGCAATCTCATCAGCTGCTACGCTTAAACCAGTTGCTGCAACTGTTGCAACTGCACCTGCTATCAGTATTTTCTTCATAAATTATTCTCCGTATTTCAAGTATATAAACTAACAAGACAGATTCTAATCTGTCATTTTCCATTATATATATATATAATGTCAAGTATCCTTTTAATTTGTCACAAAAATGTAATAATCAACTTCCGATTTTTATAAAATTTCCCTATAATATTGCATTACCCGATGAAAAGGGTTACAATAGAAGTAACTAAAAGGAGGGTAAGCTTATGACTCAACATTATCAACACATCATGGTTGCTTTAGATGGTTCTAAATCTGCTGAATTGGCCTTGCACAAGGCTATCCATGTGGCCCTGCGCAACCAGGCTCAGCTCTTTCTGGTTCACGTCGTTGATACACGCGCGATTCAAAGTGTAACCCCTTTCGATTCCGATGTTTATAAGCAACTCAAAATCGAAGCTCAGAAAATGCTCGAGGAATATGTCCAACAGGCTCAGGCTGCCGGTTTAACAGAAGTCCATCAAGTGATTGAATTTGGCAATCCTAAAACACTCTTGGCAACCGACATTCCCGAAGAGCACAAGATCGATTTGATTATGGTTGGGGCAACAGGTCTCAACGCCTTCGAGCGCCTCTTGGTTGGTTCTTCATCTGAGTACATCCTGCGCCACGCCAAGGTCGATTTCCTTGTCGTGCGTGAGCAAGAAGATCTCTTTTAGGACACTCAGCGAGTCAGGAATTGACTCACTGAGCTTTAAAATAGACAAGCACGAAATAATCTTGTAAATACTCAAACAGCGTCCGATGTTCGTAAACTCAGTTAGTGCCTGTGTCAGAGTCAGTTCACAAACCATAACATAAGAGGCTAGGATTTTTTCCCAGCCTCTTTTTTACTATGGTGTTTGTGGTAGGCCCTTTTTTGGCGTTCCAATTCCTTCTTAATGCCAGGCTCAGGAGCATATTTTTCTTCCCAATCCTCTGGTTTCAAAATTTTATGGGTTTGACTGTCAAAGTGGGCTTTGCCGTCTGGAAAAATTTTGCCCATGTTAGCCTGGTGAACCAGGTCAAAGATCGGAGCTGGGTCCACTCCCATGAGTACAAAATGACCATAAGTGAAATAGAGGAGATCCGCCAGAGCATCTGTCTGCTTGACTAAATCCACTTGTGGTTCTCCTGCTTTAGAACTGACCTTCTCCTTGGCCTTGTCAATAGCTTGGTGGAGTTGGCTAATGGTTGCTTCAAACTCGGCGGGAGAAGCACTGGCTGCATGGACAAATTCTACTAGTTCCTCAATCGTAAAGGCCGCCCGATAGCCCGCATCCTGGCAGACCCAAGGACGTGGATCTTCTTGCGTCCGCTGATCCATCAAACCATGGAACTGCTTGACCTTATTGAAACTAGTATCCTGACTGACAAAAATCGGCTCCTGGCCTAGAAAACCGAAATAGGACAAGGCCTCATGAATCCCATCTTCGGTGTTGGAACTGGTTGTGTGCTGGGCGACTTTCTTAATCCGACTAGAGCCATTGCCCATGGCAATCGACAAGCCAACTCCAGACAACATTTCAAAATCATTATCCGAATCGCCAAAGGCCATAACTTGATCCAGGTCAAAACCAAACTCCTGGCCCAAAAGTCGAATCCCCTCCAATTTGGACATTCCCTGGCTAATAATATCTGATGCATAGGGACTTGAGCGGGTAAATTTCAAGTGTGGAAACTGTTGGGCAACTTCCGTGCCCTCCTTACTGGTTGCCAGCATTAGAATTTGGTAAATAGGCTCTTTGGCCAAAGCTTCCAACTCCTGGTAATCCTGAGGGACAAAACGACTCACAACCTTATTAAAAGACTGGGTGACCAGACTGGATAACTTAGGCGGAATCAAACGATGGAGGCCCTGAGTTAGAGAGGACATGCCAAAAGACATAATCCGCGATCCCAACATACCATCCGCACGCCCCAGTGCAATCTCCTTGCCATGTTTTTTAGCATAGGCCAGAACTTCTGCAACTTCTTGGTTAGAAAGGGTTTGGGCGTAGAGCAAGCCACTGGGGCTGAAAATATACTGGCCATTATAGGTCACAGCAAAATCCAACTCCAGTTCCTCCATAAATTTCTGCACAAAGAAAGGTCCCCGACCAGTCGCCAGTCCCACCAGGATACCTTGTTTCTTCAGCGATGCAATTGCCTGTTTGGTCGACTTGAGGACTTGGCGGCTATCATTGACCAAGGTCCCATCGATATCAAAAAAAACTGCTTTTATGTCCATTCTAGCCCTCTTTATCCATCCTTTCCTTCCTTTTATTTTATCATAATCGGGCCTCTAGTATGATAAAATGAAAATAAAAAAGATATGAGGTGCGTTATGAAACGAATCTTGGCTCTTCACACAGGAGGAACCATTTCCATGCAGGCCGATGACCAGGGACGGGTTACGACCAATGAACAAAATCCCATGGTCCAGATCCAAGCAGGATCTGAAAATGTCCAATTGATTTCAGTAGATCTGTTAAATCTGCCTAGCCCTCAGATGACCCCCAGCCACATGCTCCAGCTTTTCCAGGCCATCAAGGATTATGCACATCAAGTGGATGGGGTGGTCATCACTCACGGTACGGACACCCTCGAAGAAACAGCCTATTTTCTGGACACCATGAGCTTGCCGCAAATCCCCGTGGTGATTACCGGTGCCATGCGCTCTTCAAACGAACTCGGTAGTGATGGCATCTATAATTTCCAGGCAGCTATCCGTGTTGCCACAGACGACCAAGCCCAAGATAAGGGCGTTTTAGTTGTCATGAACGATGAAATCCATGCGGCTAAGTATGTCACCAAAACCCACACCACCAACGTCTCCACCTTCCAAACCCCAACCCACGGTCCACTAGGCCTAATCATGAAAAAGGAAATCGTCTACTTCAAACAGGCCCAAGAACGAGTCCGCTTTGATCTCCAACAAATCGAAGGCCAAGTAGCCATCCTCCCCGTCTACACCGGTATGGACGGCGAGCTCCTCAAAAGCATCCAAACATCCCAACTAGACGGACTCATCATCGAAGCCTTCGGTGCCGGCAATGTCCCCCCACTGGTCGCAGACCAGCTCGCAAATCTAGTACAAGCGGGTCTCCCCATCGCCCTCGTTTCCCGCTGCTTCAATGGCATCGCCGAACCCGTCTATGCCTATCCCGGAGGCGGCCAAGACCTAGCCAACAAGGGCATTGCCTTTATTAAAGAACTCAACGCCCCTAAAGCCCGCCTCAAACTCCTCATCGCCCTCAACGCCGGACTACAGGGAGAGGAATTGAAGGAATACTTGGAGGGGTAACTACTCTTTATCTCGATTAACAAACAGACAAAAATCATTGCTATTTTATACTCATTGAAATTCAAAATCTGAAAAAAGCCATTCTCTATGGACAATAGATTTTAGATCAGACCAATGCA
>NZ_JAOBSU010000123.1:0-4469 GCF_025447695.1 Streptococcus danieliae
TTGCTTTTTTTTTGCACTCTGAATTACAAAAAAAGTTGCATGGAGAGCAAGCTTTCCACACAACTTATTATAGAACCATTTAACTATTAAAATAAGATTTTTTCCCGTGTTTTCTCATATGACTTGACAAAACGATCGGTTACACCTGGCTCCACTGTTTCCAAGGCTTCTGAAATCCGTTGGAAGGAAGCTTGATAGTCAAACTCTTCTTCAAAAATCTGCAAAGAGGCTTGGAAAGCCGCTTGAACATTCTCGTCGAAAGAACGGTAACGGTTTGAATACTGCAAGAGTTGCTCGGTCAAGGTTGCATTGCCCACGATTGTGTAGGCTTCAGCTTCCAATTCCACCATATCTTGGTTCAAAATTTCCAATAAGCGATTAACAGATTCGACATCTACGCGCTCATTGTCTAGTTCATTGAGCAGATCTTCAGCGTTATGACTGGCTGTAAAGAACAAGCTTAGGAAGGATTGAGGAATCCCTGGTAGCTTGCGTTTTTCCATGTAACGCTTGATGGTATGCAATTTATTAACAGCAATGCTGACTTTCTGACGAGCAGTGCTGTCATCTTTTTCAATTTGCGCCAAGCTATCACCCAACTCTATTTGCACATCTTCAATTTTTTCCAAACGTTCCCGGCTATCTTCCAGCTCTTCCAAAACTTGTGAAAATGGAATTTCATCCGCATGCTGGCTCTCATCAACCCGACTCATAACGAGTTTTTCCATAGCAATCAATTCACTTTGCAACTCTTGGATTTGACGAATGCCAGATTCCTTCACAATGTAGTGCCGAGACAAACGTTCTGCCTCATCCATGAGATTTTGGTTGTTGAATTGCGTATGACGAAGGTAGTTTGGTAGGCTTTGAATCAACTTATCAACTTCCGTCTTGGCATCCATTTCCTTGGTGAAAATGGCATAGAGACCATCAATGTCTTCCTGGATCATCTCATTTTCAAACTGGGTATTATCCAATTCCAAGGATTTGAGGTTGGCGCCATTTTTTTGCAAACGCGAGTGCAACTGCTGGAAGCGGGCTTCGATATCGGTCTCTTGGAAATGGTAATCCTCTTCCAAAAGCTTCCGATAACCGGTTTCCAAATCTTCCAATTGGTCTGGTAGATTGTTTTCCAACTGTTCAACCAGAGCCGGAACTCCTTCAACGATTTGCGAAAGTGCGATGATATAATTTTCCGTTTTATCCAAAACTTCTGCAGCTTCAACAGGGTCACCCGATGAATTTAATTTCACAAAGCGACTAAATTCTGACTCGATGTGTTCCATCTGAGTCCGAATTTCTGGAAGCGCTTGGCCATATTGCTCCTCGTTTTTATCAATGGTCTCTTGTAATTTTTCAAACAGATCCAAGGCATGAAGCACTCGGCCACTATTTTCTGCCTCCTGCTGCTCCAATTCTAGAACGGCTTGCCGAATCGCTTGCACATCTTCGGAGACTAAATTCAATTGGCTTTCAATACTACCAATGGTCTGATTGGTTTTCAAAAAACGGAAAGAATTGTTATAAGCCTCTGCTTCAAATAAGTCAGTTTCAATGGCCGCAAAAGAATTGAGGGAAATATCCATCCACTTCTGGTTCCATTCCCGGAAATTAACCTGACTCTGACCAATCAAGTGCATGTTTTTCACACGCTCCATATCCTCGTTGACTGGTAAATTAAAGAGCTCTGTTTTTCTTTCTTCTAATTTGGCCAGGAGGGTATCATTCCTCTTCCGCAGCAAAATGGCCACAATATAGGCCACGATTAATAATACAACGATTACAATGACCAGTATAATCAACCCACTAGACATCCCATACTCCTTAAATTTAATACTTGTAAACAAACAAAACTGATTATACCATAGATTGACTCGAAAATCCTAGAAATCCACTAATTTCTTTATACATCCAAAGTTGAATAAACCGCATTGGCTTCAATAAACTCTCGGCGTGGCTCAACCCGGTCTCCCATCAGCATATCAAAGACCCGATCAGCCTCAGCGGCATCATCAACAGAAACCCGTGCCATCAACCGATGCTCAGGATTCATGGTTGTTTCCCACAATTGATGGTCATCCATTTCCCCTAATCCTTTATACCGTTGAACGGTCGGTTTTGAACGACCAGTCCCATAACGTTCCAAGGCTGCCTGCAGCTCCTGCTCCTGATTGGGACCAGGTTGGATATATTCCTTAATTTCACTGCCAACCTTGACTCCGTAGATAGGTGGCTGTGCGATGTAGACGTAGCCAGCTTCCAAAACGGGACGCATATAACGGTAAATCAAGGTCAACAATAGGGTCCGGATATGGGCCCCATCCACGTCCGCATCTGTCATAATGACTAACTTGTGGTAACGGGCCTTGGCCACTTCAAAATCATCTGCAAAGCCTGTTCCCATAGCTGTAAAAAGGGAACGGATTTCCTCATTGGCCAAAATTTTATCCATGCTCGCTTTTTCAACATTGAGGATTTTCCCCCGAATCGGCAAAATCGCTTGGAATTCCCGGTTACGGCCAGACTTGGCGGAACCACCCGCAGAATCTCCCTCAACAATAAACAGCTCTGTTTGTTCGGGGTCATTGGAAGAACAATCGGCCAATTTTCCAGGCAGGTTGGAAATCTCCAGACCAGATTTTTTACGCGTTACCTCGCGAGCCCGTTTGGCCGCAATCCGCGCCTTAGACGCCAGGATTCCTTTTTCAACAATCCGCTTGGCAATTTGGGGATTCTCGAGGAGGAAGGTTGTAAACGCCTCTGCAAACAGACGATTGGTGATTTTCACAACCTCACTATTCCCCAATTTGGTTTTGGTTTGCCCCTCAAATTGTGGATTTGGATGCTTAACGGAAATAACAGCCGTCAAGCCTTCCCGAACATCATCACCCGTCAGATTTTCATCCTTTTCCTTGAGAATCTTATTCTTCTTCGCATAGTCATTGATAACCCGGGTCAAAGCCGTCCGGAAGCCCTGTTCATGGGTTCCCCCCTCATGCGTATGAATATTGTTGGCAAAACTCATCAAGGTACTGTGGAAGCCACCCGTGTACTGCATGGCCACCTCAACGGTAATCCCATCCAGCTCACCTTCCGTATAGATAGGCTCTTCAAACAACAGATCCTTATTCTCGTTGATATAAGACACATAACTCGCAATTCCACCCTCGTAGAGATAATCCTTGCGCTGCTCTTGCCCCTCCCGCTTGTCCTCAAGCGAGATCGCCAAGCCACGATTCAAGAAGGCCAATTCCTGGATTCGCTTATTTAATTTATCAAAATCATAAACAGTGGTTTCAGTGAAAATTTCTGGATCAGGTGTAAAATGAACCGTTGTCCCAGTTCGATCGGTCTGGTCAATCACCTTCAAATCCGCTACAACAACCCCACGTTTGTACTCCTGGTAGTAAACCTGACCATTCTTGTAGACCTTCACATCCAATTGGGTCGACAGAGCATTAACAACAGAAGATCCCACCCCGTGGAGACCTCCGGAAACCTTGTAACCGCCGCCGCCAAACTTTCCACCTGCATGCAAAACGGTAAAAACCGTCTCCACCGCAGGACGGCCGGTTTTTTCCTGAATATCAACTGGGATCCCCCGACCATCGTCAATAACGGTAATGGAATCATCAGGTTCAATAAATACTTGTACATGCTTGGCAAAACCAGCTAGGGCCTCATCGATGGAATTATCGACAATTTCCCAAACCAGGTGGTGCAGCCCTTCCTTGGACGTAGAACCAATATACATACCAGGCCGCATCCGAACGGCTTCTAACCCCTCTAGGACCTGGATCTGACTAGCATCATACTCCTGGGCATTCTGTTTTTTATCTTTGGCGTCAAACATCTGACTCCTCCACTCTTTTTATAAACTCCGCCAACTGGGAAGCACTATCAAACAGATAGGTCGCCATCCCCGCATTCTGACCTGCAATCATATCCATCGGCCGATCTCCAATAACCAGAGTCTTATCTAAACCATACTTGTCTTTCAAATAAAGAAAGGCCTCTGGACTCGGTTTCCGTGCAAAGCCTTGATCCGATGTCACAACTTCTGTGAAATAGGACAAAATACCTGTTGCTTGTAAAATTTCTATAACTTGTTGATCTCGATGTGAGACTAAAAAGTGCTGAGCTCCAGCTGTCTGAAGCGTCTCCAACAGCTGAGGGATTCCTGGAAATAGAACCGGCCGCGTCAGTTCTTTGGCTTCTTCCAAGCGATATTTACGACGGAAATCGGGAATACCCGTGGCATACCGAAGAACAGCAACATCTGTTGCCTCCTTGAGACTGGTATAGATATCAGCCAGCTTGGCTGGAGGAAACATAATTGTCCAACAAGGTCCCTCCCAAATCCCAAATAAAACTCTGAAATTGCATTGCTTCATTATACCATATTTTAGAGGAGTCAGCCAGCCTAAAAAAGCCCTTAGAAGGGCTTTCCTAGGGCTAATGGTTGCTTT
>NZ_JAOBSU010000124.1:0-4396 GCF_025447695.1 Streptococcus danieliae
ATTGCTTTTTTTTGCACTCTGAATTACAAAAAAAGTTGCATGGAGAGCAAGCTTTCCACACAACTTATTATAGAACCGCTTAAGTCAAACGTTTCATCTAAAACGAAAAATCCAGGAGCCGAACAGCTTCTGGATTTTTGAGTAGCAGGCTGTTTTCGGCGACAAATGGTATAGTCATTTGAAACAAGAACAAGACAACAAAGCATCCAGAAAATTGTCATAATCGGGCAATAGGGAACCTCTAAAAACCCCAGTTTTTCTTCAAATTGAATCACTCAAACCTTGATAAATCAACATTTAGATTTTCAGAAATTTAGTTTTTAGAGGTGCCCTTTATCTTTTCAGTGTATTGATAAAGCCTTGTTCGATCTTTATTGGGATAAGCGACCTAGGTTTTTAGAGTTTTGATGAAAAGTTCATTAGCGTGTAGATTAAGATGGTGAAGCTCTTTAAGGACATGTTTTAGCTCCTGTTTCCCGAGAGTATTTCGATCTTGATTTGAACGAGGTATGAGACTCAGAAAGCCCAAAAAACTTCCCTTGGAATCATCCAAGAGAAGCTGTCAGTTTTTATATCTAAGGGATCTTATTTCATGGTTGGGAATAGGAGTACGTCGCGGATGCTGGTTACGTTGGTAAGGAGCATAACGAGGCGGTCGATTCCGATTCCAAGTCCACCTGTTGGCGGCATTCCGTATTCCAGCGCTTCAATAAAGTCATAGTCGATTCCAGTTGCTTCATCGTCTCCCAATTCCTTGGCCTTGGCTTGGGCTTCAAAACGGGAAAGCTGATCGATGGGATCGTTTAATTCGGTAAAGGCATTGGCGAATTCTTTGCCGACGATAAAGAGTTCAAAGCGGTCAGTGAAGCGAGGATCATCGGCGTTTTTCTTAGCCAGAGGGGAAACCTCAACGGGGTGGCCGTAGATGAAGGTTGGTTGAATCAAGGTGTCTTCAATATATTCTTCAAAGAAGGCATTGATGATATGGCCAACGGACGTGAAGTGTTTTTCGACAGGAACCTTATGTTCTTTGGCTAGGTCCTGAGCTTGTTCTAGGGTCATTTCTTGCCAGAAGTCGACGCCGGTGATGTCCTTGATGGCATCCAGCATGTGGATGCGGGCAAAGTCGTGACCGATTTTGATTTCATGATCTTGGTAGCTGATGATATCCTGGTCTGTTACAGCTTTGGCAGCAGCTTGAATAATGCCTTGAACCAAGTCCATGATATCCTGGAAGTCTGCATAAGCTTGGTAAGCTTCGATAGTGGTAAATTCAGGATTGTGGGTAGCGTCCATTCCCTCGTTTCGGAAAATGCGCCCCATTTCGTAGACCCGTTCCATTCCTCCGACAATCAAGCGTTTGAGGTGGAGTTCGGTTGCGATTCGGAGTACCATGTCAATGTTTTGCGCATTGTGGTGGGTTTCAAATGGACGAGCTGCCGCTCCACCGGCTTCGTTGTGAAGGACTGGTGTTTCAACTTCAAGGAAACCTTGATTATCTAAGTAGCGGCGGATTTCAGAAACAATTTTGGAACGAGCCATAAAACGTTCGAAACTTTCACGGTTGGAAATTAAATCCAAATAGCGTTTGCGGTAGATCGTTTCGACGTCCGATAGGCCGTGGAATTTCTCAGGCAGGGGACGCAGGGCTTTAGACAAATGGGTGAGCCGAGCTGCCTTGATCGACAATTCGCCCATATCTGTCCGCATGACTTGACCTTCAACACCGATGAAATCTCCTAAATCGGCTTTTTTGAAGATTTCGTAGTTTTCTTCGCCGACCTCATCTTTGCGCACATAGATTTGGATTTGGCCATCCCGGTCTTGGACGTGAGCGAAACCAACTTTTCCCTTACCACGCTTGGTCATCAAACGACCAGCAATGACTGCGGATTCGTTTAGGTCATTGAGAGCTTCCTTATCTAGATCTGCATATTTTTCCTTTAGCTCTGCAGAATTAGCGCTTCGTTCAAAGCGGTGGCCGAATGGATCAATGCCAGAGTCTGCCAAGGCTTGCATTTTTTCCCGGCGGATGATTTGCTGGTCATTGAGTTCCTCTGTTAGATGGTGTGACATATTTTCCTCCTCTGTCATCCGTAGACTATTTTTTATTTTATCACAATTGTAGGGGTTGTGAGTAGGCAGGTTGGACTTTCGCAGAATCCAAAAAGCTGATATCGTTCCAACTTAGGAGTTGGAAATCTCTGAAATCATCGGTTTCCAAGATGGTCAGGCTAGCATTTGCGAGGCCGCCCCAATCGCGAATGAGGGCAGGTTTGGCTCCTAGCAGTGTCCGCAAGGAGCCAACTAGATTGGCCCCGTGGCCGATAAAGAGTACATGTTCGTAGGGTTGATTTTGAAGACTTTGCACGAGTTCCCGTACCCGTTGTGTGGTTTGATAAACCGACTCAGCCTCAAACATCCTGCAATTAAAGAGGGCGAGATTGTGTCTAAAAGCCCGCATTTGTTGGGGATAGATGGCTTCCATGAGGGTGATTTTTTGACCTTCCAGGCGCCCCAATTGCCATTCTCGGAGCGATTCTTGTAGTTCAATCTCAACGGGATGGAGACTTTGGCTTTGAATAATTTGGCTTGTCTGGACAGCCCGAGGGAGGTCACTAGAGAAGATACGGTCGAACTGGATGTCTTGCAGGTGCTTGCCCAACAGCTCGATGTCTTGAATGGACTGGCTTAAGAGTGGAGAGTCTCCACTGGCTCCTTGAAAACGTCCTTCTTCATTCCATTCGGTTCGTCCATGACGAACAAAGTATAACTTCATGTTCTTTTTTCTCCTTATTCACGAAAATTTGCAAAGTCTGCGCCTAGAAATTGCGCGAGGTCTTTTGGGGCTAGTTGGACGCTACGACCGATCTCGCCTGCTGAAACCAGGATGGTTGGGAAGTCCAGTGCACGATCATCGATATAGATGGGATAGTTGTGGCGTTGGCGGATGCCGATTGGACTGTTGGCACCGTGGACATAGCCGGTCGTTTGCTCGAGTTCTTTTTGAGGAATCATCTGAACTTTTTTATTGCCCGAAAGGCTGGCTAGTTTTTTCTCGGCCAGATGGTCTTCAATGGAGAGCACACCGATAATAGGACCAGTCTTATCTCCCCTGAGGGCCAGGGTTTTAAAAATTTGGTTAGGATCAATGTTCTCAGCGACTTGACCTTCAAGTCCATTAAAAAGATGGGCCTGGTGTTCGATCCCAGCCTTGGTTAAGATTTGTTCAACCAAGGTTTTTTTAATTTTTTTCTTTGCCATAGGGTTCCTTTTTTCATAAAAGAGAGGCTGAGACGATTGTCCCAGCCCGGTTCTTATTCTGTTGCAGAGACATCTTGGTGCTGGTAATCGGCAGCGTCCCTTTGGAATAACTTTTTATAAACTTCAGCAGTATTTTTAAGAGGGGAGATTTGGTTTAAATCGACCTCTTTATCAAAACCAGGCAGCCAGCCACGCGAGGTGTACTGGTGGAGATCATATTCAATGTCGGTCAAAGGAGCCGCATTGTAGTAACCGGAATCGACTCCATAGGTTGGGAACCAAACGGCATCAAATTTATTAGTGGTGATGCTGTGTTCCTCCATGAAATAGGTTCCGATGTAGATTCCAATATTCTTGGCCCCTAGT
The DNA here is from genome assembly GCF_025447695.1 of Streptococcus danieliae. NCBI lineage: Bacteria > Bacillati > Bacillota > Bacilli > Lactobacillales > Streptococcaceae > Streptococcus > Streptococcus danieliae. The sequence goes on from NZ_JAOBSU010000124.1 coordinate 3,631, forward strand.
TCCTGCAGTTTAGCCCGAAAGGCTTCGACACCCTTGTCCATATTGGACATGGTTTTTTCTTCCACGTCGAGCCAGTAGTAGGTTGGTTTATATTTGGCAGAAGCCTGGTAAAATTCCTCGGCTTCCTTTTGCATTTCTTTAATGGATCCAGCTGCGACATAGGCGTAAACAGCTACAGGAATGTCGCGTTTTTGGAACTCTTCGATATGTTTTTTGTAGGACTTGTCAATTCCATTGAGGTAGGTGGCGGCATTTTCTTTTTTAGCCTGGGCTCCACTGTGGACCCGAATGATAGCGCCTGAAATACCTTCAGCCATAGCATCATAGTCAATTTCTTCAGGTAGTTGCCAGCCAGATAAGTCTACAATAGGACGGAGATTGACGGCCTCAGTTGTGGTGTTTTTCTTTTTCTTCTTCTTTGTTTCTTTTTTACTGTTATTGTTTTTTTCCTCAGCGGCTTTTGCAGCACGGAGTGCTTCTTGCTCAGCTTTTAAAGATTGAACTTGAGTGTGACCAGCGATTAAACTGATAAATATGAAACTGAAAAAGACTGCGATATAAATAGGTTTAATCCTTTGTCTCATAAGGTTCATTCTATCTTAAAATGGGGGAAATGACAAGAAATCTCGCCTGTTTTTGTATAAAAAGGACCAAACTGTCTGTTTGAGGAGTGGGAATGGGGTGCAGTATCGAATCATTCCCGTTGTCTCTGATCCGAGGTATACCAAGGGAATAGAAGAGTATAAAAAGAAAAATCGCCACGGTA
>NZ_JAOBSU010000125.1:0-4308 GCF_025447695.1 Streptococcus danieliae
ACAACTCATCAGAATGAGTTCTAGCCCTTATCTAGCAGATATGATGGGTGGCTAACTTCATTTTAAAATTTTTGATTCATCTTTTTAAAAATATATTTGATATTTTTTTCACAAAACACTAGACGAGACTGGCGGTTTATGATATACTTATTGTGTGAAGTAAATCACTAAATATTTCGAGTGAATTTTTTAGGAGGTTCAGCCATGGAAAAGATGTCAGTACAAAATCGTGTTCAAAGATTTTCTTTTAGGAAATGTTCTTTTGGTCTTGCGTCTGTTCTACTAGGGTTTTGGTTAGTTTCAGGAACTAGTAGTGTTTACGGAGATGAGATGAAGGCCATTGATTCAACAACTGTTGGAGTTGAGACTACTGAGATATTAATTGAACCTCCGATGACCAGTGAAATTATTTTAGATCAATCTACTAGTCTTGTTGTAGAAAATGTTGAAGTTCCGAGTGTAAGTACTGGACTAGTAGAGGTTAAAGAAGTACCTACCGAGACAGTAAGTTTATCAAAAGTTGATTCTAGTGACCTAGTTACCTCTGTAGAGGTGGAATCGAAATCAGTAGCTGTCAATGTGGCTCAGGAAATGAAAGATGGGGATATTGCTCCTTTTTCTGAAACAGATTCGGTTGGGAAACTAGTATCTGTAAAAGCTACGGAAAATATTAAGGTTTCTGAACCATCTGAAGTTGTTGTGAAGGTGAAAAATATTTTAGAAGATAAGAGCGAATCCTCTATTTTGGATAGCATTCCAAAAGTGGGGGATGATGAATCTCCTCAAGTGAAGTTGGTCGGGGACGATGAAAAACCTCAGGATAAATCTTCAATAAGAAGAAGTCGGTTTAGAGTTGCTGATGGTGGAAGAAATACTTATATAGGGGATAATTACCCTTGGAAGTATGGTGATATTAATAGTGATTTAGACCGTTGGGGATATCCTGTACGGCAATGTACCTCCTTTGTTGCTTTTAGATTGGCAGAAACAAATGGATTTTCCAATGTTGGTTATTTAGGTAATGGGGGTAGTTGGGGAATTAATGCTGCTTCGCGTGGAGGCTACGTTGATAAAGTTCCCGCAGTAGGTTCTGTAGCTTGGTTTGGACCTGGCTTATTTGGAGGAGATTCTAACTACGGTCATGTGGCTTGGGTAGCTGCTGTTGAGGGAGATAATGTTATTATCGAAGAGTATAACTTTAACTGGAGTTTTGGATACAAGCGCAGAAGTATATCAGCTTCCTCTGTCAGTGGTTACATCCATTTTAAAGATTTAGGTGATCGGGTTGCTACTCCAACTGTTCAGAAGAATGCAGGAGAGTTAGCTCCTAGTGGAACTTATCACTTTACAACAAAATCATTTATTAAGAGTGAGCCACGAGTTACAGCGACTGATGTAGCTTACTATGATGTGGGTATGTCCGTGAATTATGATCGTACTTTAGAAGCAGATGGACATCATTGGATTAGTTATATCTCATCTAAAGGAGGTCGTTACTACATTTCTGTCGGTAAAGCATCTTCAAAAACAGCAACAGTTGTAACACCTGTTTCAACTAATCCAGTAGCTACTGTCAGCAGTTCTCTCCCTGCAAGTGGAACCTATCAGGTTAAAGAAAAATCTTTTATTAAAGCTGAACCTAAACTATCAGCTGCGGATTTAGCTTACTATGATGCGGGATCATCCGTGAACTACGACAAGGTTTTAGAGGCAGATGGCTACCGCTGGATCAGTTATTTATCTTTCCAAGGTAACCGTCGCTATATAGCCATTCAGCCATTAGAGGCATCTAATTCGTCAGCTGCTAATCAATCTAATGTTGTAGCTTCCTCAAAAGTATCCTTACCTGCAAGTGGTAGCTATACATTTACTCAAAAATCCTTTATTAAAAATGAGCCACGCCTGTCAGCTGAAGACATTGCCTATTATGATATTGGGATGTCAGTAAATTATGATAAAATAGTATCAGGTGATGGACGAGACTGGTTGAGTTACATCTCAGGTTCAGGAGTTCGTCGATATATTGCACTTCCGTAAGATTAGGAGACACCATCATGAAAAAATATGGTCTTTGCTTGTTGGCTGTCCTTGTTTTGACAGCTTGTACTCCAGCTAAAGAAGCTGATGTTAAACCCACTGCAAGTTCTTCGAGTAGCCAGAAGCTTGTCGGATCTAGCCAAAGTGGTTCCTCTACCCAAAAGAAACAAGAGCAGAAAGCGCGTTCGTCTTCTTCCGTTAAACCTGCGGTTGCTGAGGAAGGAGTGGAGAATCAATCGGCTGTCTCTAAGGTGGGAGTTAGTGTAGGAGCTAGTGCCGGCGCGATGTCTCAGGGTACAGGTGTCGGAGTGTCTCAAGAAACAGGTATTGTAGCGGATGTGTCTACAGATGGAGACGCAATAAGCTCTACTGTAGGAGCTCCGGCTCAGACCACTGGAATTAATGGAGCGTCCTTGGTTGCAGGTGATTTTTCAAGCATTGCCGGAATCTGGCAGGATGAATTTGGCAATCAGCTCTATGTTCAAGCAGATGGCACTGTTGGAGTAGTGATGGCTGAATCAGACCATATTCCAGAAGAGGAGCGTGTACAGTTAACAAGAGATTTGATGATTGCCAGTGATTTTGGAACCTGGAATGGTGAGAATTATTTAAGTCGATTGGTGAATGAGGGGCATACCTCAGGTTTACCTTACTTTTCAGTAGATTCGAAAAGTGGAACAGTTCATTTACCTGCAAACTACGCAGAAACTTATACTGGAACCTTTACTCGGGTTGAGTAAATTCATTGAAGATTAAAACAGGCTTTGGGCTGGAGAGTGGTCCGGGCCTGTTTTTTGCTGAACTGGAAAAATCTGCTTTTGGGGCTTACTTTGGAAAGCTTTTCAGGGATGTCTGTGATATAATGGAAAAAATTAAGAAAAGAGGAACCCTGATGTCTAAAGTTCAAGTCATTGCGCATCCGTTGATTCAACACAAATTGTCCATTCTTCGTCGGACGGACACTTCTACCAAAGCTTTCCGGGAATTGGTAGATGAGATTGCGATGTTGATGGGATATGAGGTTCTTCGAGACCTTCCCTTAGAGGATGTTGAAATTGAGACGCCGATTACAAAAACAGTTCAGAAGCAGTTGGCAGGTAAAAAACTAGCCATTGTTCCAATCCTTAGAGCTGGTATCGGCATGGTTGATGGATTGTTAAGTTTGGTTCCAGCTGCCAAGGTAGGTCATATTGGAATGTACCGGGATGAAGAGACGCTACAACCGGTGGAATACTTGGTAAAATTACCAGAAGATATTGATCAACGTCGGATTTTTGTGGTTGATCCAATGTTGGCGACCGGTGGTTCTGCGATCTTGGCGATTGACTCCTTGAAAAAACGTGGGGCTAGTAATATTACCTTTGTCTGCTTGGTAGCTGCACCTGAAGGGGTGGCTGCCTTGGAAGAGGCGCATCCGGAGGTTCCAATTCTGACAGCTGCCTTGGATGAACGCTTGAATGAGCAGGGTTATATCGTTCCTGGACTTGGCGATGCGGGGGATCGACTTTTTGGAACCAAATAAGGGGTTAAATATTGACCTTTACTGACCATTTGGGTATAATGAAGTCATTCTAGTAAAGAAGGAGAATCCAGAATGATTCCTGTAGTTATTGAACAAACGAGTCGTGGTGAACGTTCCTATGACATCTATTCACGACTATTAAAAGATCGAATTATTATGCTGACGGGACCTGTTGAGGACAACATGGCTAACTCCGTTATTGCCCAATTGTTGTTCTTGGATGCGCAAGATTCAACCAAGGATATTTACCTCTATGTAAATACCCCAGGTGGATCTGTGTCAGCAGGTTTGGCGATTGTGGATACCATGAATTTTATCAAGGCTGATGTTCAAACAATTGTGATGGGGATGGCAGCTAGCATGGGAACCATCATTGCTTCCAGCGGTGCCAAGGGTAAACGTTTCATGTTGCCACATGCAGAGTACATGATTCACCAGCCAATGGGTGGTACTGGCGGTGGCACTCAACAAACGGATATGGCGATTGCAGCTGAGCATTTGCTAAAAACCCGTCATACCTTGGAAAAAATCTTGGCAGATAATTCTGGTAAACCCGTGGAACAAATCCATAAGGATGCAGAACGCGATTACTGGATGAGTGCTGAGGAAACCTTGGCTTATGGTTTCATCGATGAAATTATGGCCAATAACCAATTGCCACAAGCTTAATTGATCCCGAATTATTCATAGATAACTAAAAAAACTTCTAGAAACCCTGATAGATCAATGTTTCTAGAAGTTTTTGATTT
>NZ_JAOBSU010000126.1:0-4241 GCF_025447695.1 Streptococcus danieliae
ATTCCCCTGAACTGAATCCTATTGAGAACAGTTGGGCTATTTTGAAAAAAGCGGTGACAGAATTGCTTAGAAAGACAGGTGATTTGACTGACGCAATAACATACTATTTAAAAACTAAATGACTATAAGAGCAAGTAGAAAAGTAGAGACGGTGGCTTCTGAAACCGAAAGTGAGGTGATGCCTATGGGCAACTCATCGAAATCTGACGGAAAGGAGGAGTCTTTCTTTTGACAGCATTTGAGATTGTTCACAAAATCCTTAGCTTTGGTACCTTTACCATCGCTTTGATCGGTTTGTGTTACACAATCTTCAAACATGATGACAAAAAGAAATAACCCGTCCCCACTTTGACCCAGTCGGACGAGTTATTCGTAACTATGAAGTCACCGTCTTAAACGGTTCTACCAAGGGTAGTTGTTGACGCAACTACCCTTTTTCATTTCCATTATACCTATTATTGGACAAGAATACAAGTTTGACTTACGACTATCCGTAAAAAAAGAAGGAGCTCCTTTAGTTTAAAAAAAATTCAACTACTGTATCTCTCCTCTTATTCCAAGACTAACATAGCCTTGATCGATTTTCGTTGATCCATGTCCTGATAAGCTTGGTTAATATCCTCCAAGGAGTAAGAACTTGTGAAAACCTTACCGGGATTGATGTCACCATCCAAAACGGCTTTGAGGAGGACTTGTTTGTCATAGGTCGTTACAGATGCTGCCCCGCCTCCGATGGTGATATTTTGGGCAAAGGTTGAACCTAGGGCGTGGTTCGCATAGTGAGGGACACCGACAAAGCCGATGCGACCACCGTTATGGAGGACTCCGAGGGCTTGGTCAATGGAGGCTTCGGTTCCGACACACTCTAGAGCAGCGTCGGCACCACCACCAAGAAGTTCACGAACCTTAGCAATACCTGCTTCTCCCCGTTCAGCCACCACAGCGGTTGCTCCAAACTCACGGGCTAAGGCCTGGCGGTCCGCATGGCGGCTCATCATGACAATCTGACTGGCTCCCCGCATCTTGGCTGCAATCACAGCACACTGGCCAACGGCACCGTCTCCAATCACCACGACCTTATCTCCGGGTTTGACATCTGCCACACGCGCCGCATGGTAACCTGTAGGCATGACGTCAGCCAGGCTTAAAAGCGACTTCAGCATGCCTTCAGAGTAGTTCGAAGGCTGGCCAGGAATTTTGACCAGGGCCCAGTTGGCAAAGTGGAAACGGATATACTCGGCTTGGACGCCGCCCGACCAGTTGTTACCGATGTGCCTGTCACAGGTCCCGTCAAAGCCTGCTCGGCAGGCATCACATTCGCCACAGCCATGAGTGAAGGGCGCAATGACAAAGTCGCCAGGTTGCACAGTCGTGATAGCGGCGCCGACTTCTTCAACAATCCCAATCGCCTCATGACCAGAATTGCGGGTGCCAGACTCCATCTGGTCGTCCCGATAGCGCCAAAGATCAGAACCACAAACACAGGTTCTGACAATACGAATAATAACATCTTGAGAGTCTTCAATCTGGGGACGATCAATCTCCACTAGACCAACTTGACCGGGTTTTAGATAAACAGCTGATTTCATCTGTTCTCTCCTCACTTCTATTCATAACTTGCAATCAGGGCTTGGATCAGTTCGACATGGGCTAGATAATCAGCAATGCTGACATTTTCATCTCCTGCATGGTCACGGCTGGTCGCATTGCCCATTCCAAAGCCAGCAATCGGAACTTCCAGAACCTCAAAAACGGTGTGCATAGGTCCCGTACCCGGTGAGGTTGGTAAGACAGACACGCCTTCCGGAGTCAGCGCTTCCGCTAGTTCAATGACACGCAGGATCGGCGGAGCCGACATATCGCTGCGGTAACTTTTTTCACCTAGGGTAAAATCTACTTGAACTCGGTCAAAGCCGTGCTTCGTCAAATGCTGCCGGATTTTCTCCAAAACATCCTGAGGATCTAAACCCGGAACCAGGCGGACTTCCATTTTAGCCTGGGCTTGGGCCGGGATAATGGTTTTAACGCCTTGTCCTAGGTAGCCTGCGGACAGACCTTCAATGGTGATCGATGGTTCAAAATAGAGGCGTTTGAGAAATTCACGCCGGTCCTGAACCAGGGTTGGTAGGGCCAAGCCATAGATTTGGGTCACTGATTCAGGATTGGCTAGAGCATAAGCTTCAACCAGGGCCATTTCCCGTTCATTGGGTTCCCGCACCTGGTCATAAATGCCCTCAACCAGGATGCGTCCATCAGCTGCTCGCATAGACTGGAGGGCAGCGACCAGGTACCAGGCCGCTGAGTCAATCACGCCACCATAAGAAGAATGGATATCCAAGGCTGCTGATTCAACTGAGAGGTCAAAGGTTACAATCCCCTTGTTACCACCGGCTATCTCCAACTGGTGTTGCTGGTTCCGATGCCCTTGCTCCCAGACTAGCAAATCTGCTCCGCTCAAGTCCTCTTTGTATTTTTGCAAATACCGATCCAAATCAACCGAAGCGGACTCCTCGGCACCTTCGGCAATAAAAATCACATGAACCGGCAAGGAGCCGCCCGACTGAGCCTGGTACTTCTTGAGGGCCGATAGGCGGGCTGTGATGTGGCCCTTGTCATCGTCAACTCCGCGTCCGTAGATAAAGCCATCGCGCACGCTGACTTCAAAAGGCTGACCCGTCCAGAGCTGATCACCATCGGCTGGAACCGTGTCGTAATGGTTGTAAAAAATGATAGTTTTAGCGTCTGGGCGGTTGGACAAGAATTTCGCCATCACAAAAGGCGCGGCATAGGAGTTGTCCAAAACCACCTCATCAGCACCTGCTTCATGAAAATAATCGCGCAGAAGACTAGCCACCTCCAAGAGACCGACCTGCTGGGCAAAAATGGATTTCTTGGACACCAGCACCTTCAGCTTCTCAAAATATTCCTGAATAATAGTATCTTCTTCGAATTGTTGCAAACTTTCCTTGCTCATATCTGTTCTCACTTTCCTGATTTCAATACTTTCATCCTACCACACCGCCCCAACTTTAACCAATTACCATCCTTGAAGAGGCTGATTATATTTCCTTATCAGCAAAGCCCGTCACTTCCAGCTGACCTTCCAACAAGACCTGACCATTTAAGAGCAGACGCAAGGCATGCGGACCATCCCAGTGCTTGCGCGTGGTCTTGTCCACCCACTCATAAGACCAGGTTCCGCGCAAGGATGCAGTCTCCCGATCCTTGAGCATAAAGGATTTCTGGCCCATCCGTCCCGTCGGTTTCCTAAAATCCACCTGCAGCTCCAAGCGCAAGGGACCCGCTTGGCCCACCTCTAGCTCATAATCCAGCAACAGTCGCTCTCCTTTATGGATTTTTGGGGGAAAATTCCAAGTCACCTGCTCCAGATCCTCTCGACTCCTGTAACCAAAAAGGGCCAGTGCCCGAGGATGCCCGGCCTTGAGTAAGGTTCTGGCAGCCCGCTTAACAATCCAATCAGTGTCAGGAGAGTAACCCTGCCAGCCCTCCAGCAAGTCCAATACCTCTTCCGGGTGCGTCCGCGTCCAATCATTCAAGTGATTAGCCACAGATTTACGGACATAGAGGGACGGATCCGCTTTTAAATTTTCCAAAAGTCCCCAAATCTCCAGACGATACTGGTCCAAGTCCGGAATTTTTTGGCCCCAAGGTAGATTGGGCCGCACCCCCTCGCTGGCCAAACGCCGCTGGTGTTCATTCTCTGACAGTGCCCAGCGCTGCAGCTGCTCAAAAGTCCGCTCAAAATCCCGTTTCAAAAAAGGACGGATGGCGAACTCCGCCGACGATGACGCCGTCAAAACCGTCAAGGCCCTCATGGAAGCCGCAAAATGCTCCAAGCCAAACAGGGACACTACATCCGGTAGAAATAGATAACGAAAACCCTGCACCCGAACTCCAACCAGCTCCAAAAAGTCAGCCACCTGCTCAAACGGACGATCCAGACAGGCAACCAAAACATACGCCAAGCGCTCATGCCGCTGCCGCAAACTAAGTGCCTTCCAGTCTCCTTGGGTCACTTCAGCCAAAAATCGCTGAACCGGAAAATCCGCCTCCACCTCCACAAAGGCCCAGGCAAACTCTGTCAAAACCTCCGCCGTATACATATCTTTCAAATCTGCCATAAAACCTCCAAAAAAGAGGCTAGGACAAAAGTCTAGCCTCTCTCTTTATGATTAGCAAAATACCTTTGACGCAGTAGTTGATTGGGTCTAACAGCATTG
>NZ_JAOBSU010000127.1:0-4186 GCF_025447695.1 Streptococcus danieliae
TTTTCACGAAAATCTACTGAATATGCCATAAAAATAGTATAGCACAAAGTGTGCGGTTTTTGTTTCATTCTACTATACTGCCCCAGAGTGGTGCCAAGAGGCCGACCATGCCAATCCGGTGAAGGAAGATGAGTACCAATGAGAAGGAAGCCAGCATCTTATGGTATTGGTAGACGTGCTCCAGACCATTAAAGAGCTGCTCTAGCCAGCTGGCACGAGTGGTGAGCAAGAAGCTCAGTGACAGAGCGGTTAGGGCAAAGGCGGGGATGATAAAATTCACCAAGCCTGCCTGAGACCAAGCCCAGGCTGTTACAGCAAATGAGATAAGAAGGAATAAAATTCCTTTAAACGATTTCATGAAAAACTACTATCTAGTAGTAAAAATTTTTTCTAGTATACCAAAAGAGCACCTGATCAGCAACTCGGCTGTTTAGGTGCTCTGCTATTTTTCATTTGGTCTCACTTAAGAGTCTTTTTTAGGGGCTTCCCGCCGAACTTTTTGGCGTAGTTGGAGGAAGGCCTGACCAAAACTAAAGAGGAGGTCTCTTTGCTGGGCCGTCAAGGTTTGGCTACTTTGGATGACTTTCAAGACAGAGTTGATAGCATCCCATTGGAGAAAGGCGTTGATTGAAGTGATGCCTCCTTCTTCAAGAATCGAGAAGAAGGTCTGAATGACTTCGGCCAGATTTTGATCAGGCACCTGCTCAATCAACTGGAGCATGGTTGCTTCCAATTGCTGACTTTCAGCAGAGAGTTCCGGAGCCTGTTTAAAGGCATGCTCACTGATTTCCCAGGTAAAGGTATTGTGTTGGGACAGACCATTGCGCACCGTGCTCTGAACAATCTGAGCTGGAGCTTGCGAATGGAGGAGGATTCCAACCACCGAATTTTCAGGAATGTAGCGTTGAATTTTCTCGTGAATATTCTGGTAGTCGGAACTATTTAAAACACTGGTGTGGAGTCCTGGACCATCAAAGGAATAAATTCGGTTGATTTTTTCCTGAAGATCGGCAGGCACTTGGCTAGCTGCATAGATAGCCAGATTGCCCCCTTTTGAATGACCGCTCAGATAGATTTCTCCTTCCAGGGCCTCTAGCGCTTGCTGGAGATAGGATTTGGCCAGGTATTGGGCTGGTACCTCTGTTTGATAGGACATGAGGAGGTCCTCCTTCCAACCGACCAAGCTATCATCGGTTCCCCGGAAACTGACCACAAAGGTTTTGGGTTTGAGGCAGAAGACCAGGGCTGAAAATTGGACATTTTCAGCGGGGTCAATCGTGTTTTCAAAGCCCATGAGTTTGAGATTTTTATAGCGTTTGCTGGCAACCATAGCTTCTAGCAGTTGGTAGCGCTCGGTCATCAGAGGTGATGAATCTTTGGGGATTTGTGGAGCCAATTCTACCAATCGGCTTGCTTGTTGGGTCGCAAAGCTGGAAGAAACGAGATCATCAAAGGGGAGATAGCTCAGTTCGGCTAAAAGAAGATAGTCGATTTCCCCATAGGGGCGATCGTAGAGATCATCGTATTGGACCTTTTTGATGTAGTCTAAGGTGTTCATGCAGGTTCCACTTTCTGGCTAGCTCGGAACAGGGTGAGGGCTGTGTAGAAGCCGACAAAAACGATAATCCAGCTCAGTACATCGAGTGAGAGACTCTTGACTAGGGTTGCGGCAATGATAACCCCAATCACACCACCTACAATAAACCAGCCTAAACCTTTTTTATGATAGCTTTCGGTTTTGATAAAGGTTAAGGAAACCACAGGTGCCAAGGCGGCACAGGAGGTCATCATGATAGGGAAGGCTGCAAGTGGATTCATCCCCAAGAGGTAGACCATAACCATACAAGGAGCATAGAGGCCAACACCGGCGGACATGAGAACACCGAGGATAAAGTTTCCAACAACTCCGATAAGGAGGGCAAGACCGCTAAGTCCCATGGCAGTATTACCACTACCAAGAGAGTCGACCAGACCGGTAATCCGACTGAGCATTAGGGTACTGGTTACCAGCATGGCGATGGAAATGGTCCGTAAAATCAGTTGTCGGTTTAGGCGGCTGACAATGTGACTGCCGACTTGGCCCCCGATGGTGGCTGCTAGAACCATTGATCCAAGCGTTAGTGGCTCCACCTTTACGGCAGTAATAAAGAAGAGGGATTCCGCTAGGAGGGCCAGTGTATGGCCAACATTGAGGGTTCCGGGCAGGTGGCGGTCATCGTCCAGATAGCGGGTTGCTCGGAAAAGTGCGGTTGTGGTTAGGTAAGAACCAATCCCAAGGGTGTCCAGGAAGTCGGTGACAAAGCCGATAGCAAATCCGGTCAGGGTCTTGGGGCCTCGCTCAAATAGGACGGGCAGACTGGCTCTCCGTCCGAGAGCTACAGTATAAATGATAGATAGGACCATCAAAATGATCAGAATAACAGTAACGATAAGAATTCTCCTTTCAAATGGGCTTTGTGTAAATAGGTTTGAGGACAGGAGGGCTGTTAGAGGAGCCCTCCTTGGCAAGACGGATGAAGTCTGCTTCAGCCTCCTCCACTTGCTTCTCGCCCTCTATTCGGTTATTAGTATACCATAGAAGTTAGTTAGTCTTTGCTGGGGGAGGCTTTGGCTATTTTTCTATCAGATAAGTATTAAAAATGGCAGTCCTGTGATAGAATAAGAAGTGTTTAATTAAAGGGAGTAAATATGAAAGCATTTCGAAAAAAGGATGGTAGCCAGCAACGGACGGAGATGCGGCGCCATTTAGGTTTGCGGGATCTCCTGTTTTTAGGGACGGGAGCTATGGTGGGAACAGGGATTTTCACCATTACCGGGATTGGAGCAGCTACGCTGGCTGGTCCAGCCCTGGTCATTTCAATTATTGTTTCCGCCTTCTGTGTCGGCTTGTCGGCTCTCTTTTTTGCCGAATTTGCCTCGCGGATTCCGGCTTCGGGTGGGGCCTATTCCTATATCTATTCCGTTTTCGGCGAGTATCCTGCCTGGATGGTGGGCTGGTTTACCATTTTAGAATACTTGATGGCAGTGTCGGGCGTGGCTGCTGGTTGGGCTGGCTATTTGAAAGGCCTACTGGCTTCCTTTGGCTGGGAGATGCCTGAGGCTCTGAGTGGCACCTTTAACCCAGAAGCGGGCACCTATATTGACCTGCTTCCAGTCCTGGTGGTTGTGTTTGTCACAGCGGTGGTACTCTTGCAGTCAAAAACAGCTCTGCGCTTGAATTCTTTACTGGTGGTCTTGAAATTCTCGGCGCTCCTGCTTTTTATCCTAGTTGGGGTCTTCTATGTTCAACCAGCTAACTGGAGTAACTTTGCTCCCTTTGGCTTTGGTTCTCTCTACGGGGCTAAAACAGGGATTATGGCTGGTGCCTCGCTTATGTTCTTTAGCTTTTTAGGATACGAGTCCTTGTCTATGGCTGTGGATGAAGTGGAGGAGCCACAAAAGAATGTTCCGCGTGGTATCGGTCTTGCCTTGGTTGTGGTGACGGTGATGTATATCTTGGTGACCTTGGTTTTAACCGGGATTGTGCCTTATGAGCAGTTGAATGTGCCGGATGCAGTTGCCTTTGCCTTGCGCAGTGCCAATCTGGGCTGGGCTGCCAACTATGTGTCCCTGGTAGCGATTCTAACCTTGATCACCGTATGTATTTCCTTGACCTATGCTCTGTCACGGATGATTTATTCGATTGCGCGTGATGGCTTATTGCCGCAGGCCTTTCGGAAATTGCATCCCCAGAGCAAGGTGCCGACCAATGCGACCTTGCTGGTGGGATTCTTTGCCGCCCTGTTTGCAGGGGTCTTCCCTCTCGCTAGTCTAGCTTCCTTCCTAAACATTGTGACCTTGGCCTACCTGATTATTTTGGCCTTTGGACTCATTCGTTTACGGCAGGTTGAGGGCTTGCCCGGTTCCCAAGAGTTTAAAACTCCCTGGGTACCCTTTTTGCCAATCCTATCCATTTTGATCTGCCTCTCCTTTATGGTGCAGTATGATGGGGCTACCTGGTTGGCCTTTGGGATTTCCATTATCTTGGGCAGCCTTATCTATTTTTTATACGGCCAAAACTATTCGGCCTTGAACAAATAGGACCGTCCTTTTGAGGACGGTTTTTTAGTGGATTTTTTCATTCTTCTTTTGCTTGGATAGCCGCATCATGATACAATAAATTACAGAATTTAAAAGGAGCTTTCTA
>NZ_JAOBSU010000128.1:0-4158 GCF_025447695.1 Streptococcus danieliae
TAGTAGTATTTTTGGTATAACTCTACTATACAGGATTTATTCCTTTTTTGCGTTTACACAAGATATTGTACACTCTCATTAAAGCTGGAGATAATGTGATTCCTTTTCAAGAAATGTTTGATAAGGTCATGCCAGGTTTATTCAGTTTATTGATAACTGTTTCTGTCTATAAGATTTTGAAAAAAACGAATGGCAAGCACGCTCCTTTACTCATTCTGGGGATTATGATTTTATCAATTATCCTGACTTATTTGAAAGTAGTGGGGTAAGAATATGGGGATGGATTATTATGTACAGCAGATTAGACCTCACTGTTTCCAATTTAAAAGGGAGACGGTTGAACAAAATTCTGAGCAAGTTGCTATCTTTTTGTTGGACAAGCCAGATGGCGTTCCTACTCAGTTTTTGATGAAGACAGACCAGAATGAATTTGAACTAGAATTGGAGATAGCGACACGTCCTTATTTTTTAGTCGAATCTGCTAGTAGGTCATATGTAGTTGCCGAGAGAACCCTGCCAGTTGAAGGAATGAATAATTTTCGTGATATGGGCGGTTATTGTGGTTTGAATGGTAAGAGGGTTAAGTGGGGAAAGCTTTACCGATCGGATCACTTGCATAATGCTACGAATCGAGGAATCCAATATATTAAAGATTTGGAGATTTCTACTGTCATTGACTATCGCAGTGAAAATGAGATTTCAAAATATCCTAATCCAGACTTAGACTTTATCAAACAAAGTTATCACTTAGATCCATCTGCTCATGTAGCGGAACTGGCAGCTCAATTTGATTCTTCTAAGGATCAAGAGGATCTTGCTCTGATTCAAGAAATTATGAGACAAAAGGGGCGGGGAGAGTTAGTGAATCATTCGGAGGTTATTGCCGCTCAGTATCAAATGTTTGTAATGGGGGATGAGGCTAGGGAATCATTTGGAAAAATGATTCAGCTTCTTGCGGATTCTGGTGGAAGTCCCTTTGTTCAACATTGTCGTGGTGGAAAAGATCGAACAGGATTTGGTTCTGCTTTGGTATTGGGGTTACTGGGAGTTTCTACAGAGGATATCATTAATGATTATTTGATTACAGGAAAAAATAGAGAGGAGAGGAACCGTGTTAAGATGGAGGGATATCGACAATTGACACAGGATCCAAATATCTTGGAACATTTGTATTCTTTTATTGATACAAAACCAGAATTTATCGAAGCTGCTCTTACTGTAATCAAAGATAAATATGGAACAATAGAGAATTATGTGTTATCTGAGCTGGATATTAGCTTGGAAACGATTGAGAGACTGCGAGATTTATATTTGGAATAATTGGGAGGAGAATGAGTGTGAGAAAGGAACTGTCAGAAAAACTACAATTTTTAGATAGAAAACCACGGTTAAAAACACTTTTTCTCCTTCTTTTTCGTTCAGAAGGATATGTGACTAGTGAATCTATTGCAGCTAAGCTATCTGTATCTTCTCGCACAATCAAGTCGGATTTAGCAGAGTTGAAAATAGCTTTAGCAGATATTGGTGATATCGTTGCTAAACGGGCACATGGGTTTAAGCTAGTTATCCATAATTCCCAGTTGGAACAGCATATTAAGGAAATTTTCCAAATATTTCCAACTTTAAAAGTTGAAAATAGTAGAGATGCACATGTTCTTTATATTTTGAGGCGTTTACTAACGAGTGTGCAGGAACTACGAATTGAGGATTTTCAACGTGAACTCTTAACCACTCATTCTCTAACGGAGGAACTGAGAGAGGTCGAGAAGATGCTTGAACGCTATCAGTTGAAGTTGGTGACTCGTCCAAAGCATGGAATGGCTATCGTAGGTCAACGCTTTAAGAAATTGATGCTAACTGTTCGAGTCTACCGCTATTTTGATATGTATTTTCAGACTTACTCAGGTATATCGAGATATGACGAATTGTTTAAGTGTTCGGTAGAAGATCGTGAGAAGATTCGAAAAATTGTCTTGGTATCGATTACGAAATCACGAATTGTGTTTTCTGATTTAAATTTGGAGAGATTTATTCTGTATCTGATTTATTTACGAAATAATCTGTCTAAAGATCCGTTTGATTTACCGGATATTCCATTTGAAGTAGAACTGACAGATGAGTACCGACTAGTCGTTGAAATTTTGAATAAGCTTTCCAATGTATTGAGTGGATTTGATTTCAGCCAAGAGGAGATCATTTTATTATCTTATATTGCAATCATTAGTACAGATCTTTATCGATTTGCAGATTGCAGTACAGAGAATTACAATGCCTTGATTCCATTGGCTAGGGAAGGTCGAAATTTTCTGATGAAGGAAATGTCTCATTACCTTAGCCCGAATTATTCATACAGAATTCAAAAAACTTCCAGAACCCTTGCTATACTAAGGTTTTTGGAAGTTTTTGTTTTCCACCTAATGGGTGAAACAAAGAAACTAGGTGGAACCCTTGGATTATCAATGATTCCACCTGATTTTTATAATGGAGATGAATAATTAGGGCTTAGAGTTGATTTTTTTGAAGATTATACTTGTTTTAAAGACTCTTTTAAAATCATGATTCCGATTAGTCTAAAGATGTTTTTAGGAGTATCGAATAGTATTGATATACGATATAGAGATTTTAGTAGTTCTAATTCAAGTCCGGTTCTCAGATTCTACATTCAAGCCTTATCTCAAAAATTTTATTCTCAATTTGGATACGAATTTTCAAATCGAGAGTTAGATCTTCTGTTTACAACTTTTTTAGGAGTATTAAATCGTATTGTTTTGGATGTGAGACGATTAAATGTAGCGATTATTGCTATTGATGGTAGATTATCTACTCAGCAGTTGAAATTTAATCTGAAACATTATTTTGATGATTTTATCGAAAAAATTGAAACTAAGACCTTGTATGAGTTAAATTTTTTAAAAGAAAAGCAGTACGATTATTATATCTGTTCAGGAATCGGAGAGCAGTTGACGATACCTTGGGAACCTAAGTATTTTGTTTCAGATGATGTTTCTGAGTTTGATTACGATGATTCATTCAAAAAAATTTTTTTTGATGCCTATTCTTATGATAGGATTTTACCACCTATTTCTATCAGCCAAACAGAAGTATTTGGATATCCAGATGGAGATGTGATTGATGTTGAAAAGGGAGAAGTAAAAATCCGCTTTTTGATTCATTTGGATTCAGAAAACGAAGAGATTTGTGTCTATAGGGATCACATGAGTCAGTACATTATATCTGTAGCTGTCGATGTCCGAGACAATTTCCAAAAATTAAAAATGTTGTTTAATGTACTAAATAGTATGGTAGAGGCATCGGATGTTTTATTGAAAGAAAATGTAACGTATCGCGATTTATTAAGTTAACAGAAGGGGAAAATATGAATAAAAAAATAAGATGTTCTTATTTAGGATTATCTGCAGCAACTGCTTTAGCCTTGCTGATGACGGCTAACCCTACAAAAGCAGACGAATACTCTATTCAAGAACTTTCAGTTAGTGCCAGTGGGATTGAACCAGTGATTGCTATGTCTCAAGAAGTACAGAATCCTGCTCCAGAGGCTATGGTTGTTGATCCTAATGGAGTATTAGAGCTATCCTCTGAGGTAGATGTTCTAGAAGTGGAACAGAAAGTAATAGACGAGCCACTGGAAGTAACTATGGCAGCAAAAGAGAATCCATTATCAGACACAGAAGTGCCTGGTAATCTATATACTCATTTAACTTCTGAGAAAGTAGAGATTAAGAGTGGTTTAGGTTATGACTTTTATGAAGATCTACCAATGCCTGAGGCGAAGGAAAATGGTCGTGGTGAACCATTACTACCTTTAATCTCTGATTACGGGAACTCTTATATCGAAGATCCTTTTCTAAAAGAGGATGTATTGAGGTTTAGACGTTGGGATTGGAATGAGTTGTATTCGTCATTGGATAAAAAAGTGCAGGAAAATCCGGAGCATCTAGATACCTATCGTTTGCAGGCTGAAATTTATTTAGTGAATAAGAAGTATCGAGAGGCTTTTTCACAGATAGATAAGGTTTTACGAAGAGATCCGAGTGATATACATGCGCTATCATTATCAGTTCTATAGTAGAATGAAACAGAAACCACACACTTTGTGCTATACTATTTTTATGGCATATTCAGTAGATTTTCGTAAAA
>NZ_JAOBSU010000129.1:0-4146 GCF_025447695.1 Streptococcus danieliae
TACCGTGGCGATTTTTCTTTTTATACTCTTCTATTCCCTTGGTATGCCTCGGATCAGAGACAACGGGAATGATTCAAAGAATCTCCTGCAGATTGTAAAACTGCTTGGTTGCAGCCGACAGACGACTAAAGAGCTTCTGCGCAAACTCCAGAGCTTCCTTAGACAATTCAACCTGCTGCTGCAGCTGCCCCTGATTATCCGCTAGGGCCAAGAGCGAAATGAGAAATTGCTTGAGCTTGGCATCGACTTCTCCCAAGCTAGGCGCCAAATCCTCAAAGACCTGCCGACAACTGGTAACCCTAGCAGCCTGTAAAATCGGAAATTCCGAATAACGGTCTGCCCAAAAATCCTGAATACTGATTGCATTGGCTAGCAGGATGGCTAAAACCCTCCGTTTTTGTGAGGACGTTCCCAGCAAACTGTAGCCCTTGTGTCGGGACAAGGACAGCTGGAAGTCCTTGACCCGTGCCTCAATCACCGCAATATCCTGAATCACTGTCACATTGGAAACAAAATAAACTTCCTGTAGCTGTTCATTGGTCACGGATTGATCCGCTACCAACAGATCATAAGTGATAAGCAGTTGCCGCCGGCTGGGACTGTAGGCTTCCTGACCATCAGTCGCATTTAATTGAGCCAGATCCCCTTCGAGATAATACTTCCGCCCTTCCTTGATCAGCTTAACCCCATGCCGATCTAGATAGGGTGTCAAATCTGATAAGGTCCGATAAACGGTCCGGGTGGAAACCTGTAAAATTTCCGTCATCTCCTTCAAGGAAAGCTTCCCTACTTGGAGGAAAGCTTTCAGAAGGTCTTGTTCACGTTTGCTTAGTATCATGGTTTTATTATACTAAACATCTAACTTATTGATGGATACGATCAACCATTTTATCGTATTCTGGAGTGGTTACCAAACTATCCACCACCAAAAGCTGAGCTTCAGGCGCAGCCTGCTGTACCACTGCCTGATTCGCAATTGTGGTAACCAATAAAATGTTTTTCGCATTATGTTCAGCCAAATTGGTCAATGGAACAGTCGCAACCGGGATACCGATGCCACGGTTTTTAAAGATGGCACTGAGAGTTGCCTGTCCCATAGTCGCAGAACCCTGAGCCTGCCCATAAGGGAAGACCACTTCATCAACATAGTTGAGATCTACTTGCCCCTGAGCTTCTGGACGTGGATCCGCTTCAAAAACTACAGCTGCTTGACCCGCCAATTTACTGACAATTTCATCATATTTTGGAGACGTTAGGAAATTGTCCACAGCCACATGGATCGCCCGTGGAGTCCGTTGCAGGGCACGATCAGCCAATTCCTCCTGGGTTACAATGAGTGTGTTTTCTGTATCTTCCAAGGCCGAAATGGCTTTGTTGGAAACTGGAATATCTAGACCTGCTTTTTTAACCTTATCCCGCAAGAGAGAGGCCCCCATCGCGGAACTTCCCATCCCCGCATCACAAGCAAAAATGATTTGACGAACATTTGCGGCAGAAACTTCCTCAGCAATCGGAGCTAAAGGCTGCCCTTTTGAAGCTGCTTTGGCAGCCTTGCTGGCAGCTTGCGCCTCCTCCAAACTTTCTCCCTCAGACTTATCAGCCTTCAAAATAATGGAGGCAACTACAAAGGAAGCGAGCGCACCTGCAAAAACGCCGGCCAAGACAGCAAGAAGGTTCGCAAGATAACCATCTCCCTTAGGTACCATTCCCATAATAGCCAGAATCGAACCCGGAGACGCCGCCGCCCCAAGACCTGCATTCAAAAGTTGGAAGGCAAAGGTACCTGACACACCCCCAGCAATCACTGCTAAAAAGAGCGCCGGCTTCATCATCACATAAGGGAAGTAAATTTCATGAATTCCACCAAAGAAATGGATAATCATCGCTCCCCAAGAAGAAGACTTGGCTGACCCCTTACCAAAGAAAGCATAGGCCAAAAGAATCCCCAAACCAGGACCAGGGTTGGCTTCAAGCAAGAAGAGAACAGACTTCCCAGTCTCAAGTACCTGCTCTGCCCCAAGTGGCGTAAAGATTCCATGGTTCAAGGCATTATTCAGGAACAAAATCTTAGCTGGCTCAATAATGATATTGGCCAATGGTAAGAGTTTCATCGCGACAATCGCTTCCACCCCATTACCAATCATTCCTGTCATACTCTCCACAAATGGCCCTACAATTTTGAAGGATACCAACATAAGAGCAAACCCCAACAAACCAGCCGAAAAGTTATTGACCAGCATCTCAAAACCAGGCCGAATCTTAGGTTGCACCAGTTGATCAAACTTCTTGATCCCCCAAGCTCCCAAAGGCCCCACAACCATGGCTCCAATAAACATCGGAACCGTTGTCCCAGCAATAACCCCCATGGTCAGGATGGCACCAACCACCCCACCCCGTTGGCCATAAAGATTAAAACCTCCGGTATAACCAATTAAAAGTGGCAAAAGATAAGTAATCATTGGACCAACAATGGTTGCAAAAGACTCATTCGGCAACCAGCCGGTTTCAATAAATAAGGAAGTTAGCACCCCCCAAGCAATAAAAGCACCTATATTGGGCATGACCATATTGGATAAGGTTGTCCCTAACTTCTGCAGACGGACTCGAAATGATTGAGCTTCCATTATACGACCTCCTATCGTTGATTTCTATCTTTAGTATAGCGACAAAAAATGCGACCGAAAACTCAAATCTTGTCACACTTTTTATGACAGAGGAGGGGGAGACATAAGCGTATCCCTAAGCTGAAACACCGAGAACTAGAAAAGCAATTCAAAAAAAGCCAGCACGAAGCCGACTTTCTCCACTTATCAACGTTTGTAAACTTCTTTCCTATGGCCGACTTCAAGAGCCAAGACTACGAGTTCATCATCTATAATGTCGCAGATCACACGATAATTACCAATTCTGTAACGCCATAGCCCTTTTAAATCCCCTACTAGAGCTTTACCATGTTGTCTAGGATTCGCTAACCCATCCAACTTATTCTTCATATCCTTGGCTAACATGAAACCGACATGTTTATCCATCTTTTTCAGTTGCTTCAAGACGTCATCACTAAGAACTAGTCTATAAACCATCTTCTAGCTCCTTTATAACATCATCTATCGCATGAGTAACCGGATTCTTTTTAAAGCTTTCATAAGCTTTAAAGCCCACTTCGTAGTCTAGCTGATCTTCTATCTGCTCAATTAAGGCACTTTTGAAAAGTTCAGATAAACTTTTTCCTGTATGAGTTGCATAATTCTTGAATAATTCATCCTCTGCCTTATTTAATCTTAAGGATACCACTGTCATAGTTCCACCCCCTTTATGTATTACATTGTAATACATAAAGGGGGTGCTGTCAACTCCATAAAGGTGTACTTTTATCAACGTTTGTAAACTTCTTTCCTATAGCCGACTTCAAGAGCCAAGACTACGAGTTCATCGTCTATAATGTCACAGATTACAGGATAATTGCCAATTCTGTAACGCTATAACCCTTTTAGATCCTCTATTTTTGGAGCAATTTTTCTTTGACCAAATAGTCATGGGCAACACTAGCGGCTGTTTTCCCTTCTACATCAACCTGATAGTTCATCTCTGACATCTGACTAGCAGTTATTTTTCCAGCTAGTTGATTCAGAATCCCTTCCAGTTCTGGGTGTTTTTCCAACAAGTCTGCCCGCATTAAAGGGGCTCCTTGATAGGGTGGGAAGAGTTGGCGATCATCCTCTAGTACAAAGAGGTTGTATTGTTTAAGTTGACTGTCTGTCGAGTAGGCATCAATCAGATTGACGGCTCCTGTCTGGATGGCCTGATAGCGCAGTGATGGCTCCATGGTGTTGACCTTGAAGTTTAGGCCGTAGACTTTTTCGAGGCCAAGATAGCCGTCAGGGCGGTCATTAAATTCCAGCGAAAAGCCCGCTTGCAGTTGGGATTGGATCTTGGCTAAGTCTAAAATCTTCGCCAGTTGGTGTTTCTTGGCAAAAGTTTGTGAGACTGCCAAGGCATAGATGTTCTGATACTCCATCGGCTTCAGAGGCTGGGACAAAAGTCTAGCCTCTCTCTTTATGATTAGCAAAACACCTTTGACGCAGTAGTTGATTGGGTCTAACAGCATTGTATGCTGTTAGAGAGTACCAAATCTTGTTTGCGAAGCAA
>NZ_JAOBSU010000012.1:0-22986 GCF_025447695.1 Streptococcus danieliae
CAGTATTACGATTATAAGCGAGCAGCTTTGTTAGCTTTTGCGGAATTGTATAGAGAAGGTTCTCTAATCATTCATGAGTTATAAATTTTTCGGAGGTTTTCCCAAGAAAATTCCAAGATTTTTCCGAGAAAGCTCGGAGGTTTGGGACGATTTTAGGTGCTAAACTAGTATCATCACCAGTTGAGCAGAAGCGGTGATAAGTATCTCCTAATTTATTTTTAGGGTGATTTCCCCAAATGTGAATCGTTAGGAAGTAGCTCAGTGGAAGAGCCGTCTAAGTCGCAGGTTCGATTCCTGCCTTCCTAATAGGTTCCACCGGGTGCGGATACGCCTAGTTATAACCGGTCAGAGAGTGACGTCTTATCTGGCTTTCCCTTTGGTGGTGGTTGAGAGGGATTTTGGAGAGTTGGCAGAGATGGATGATTGCACCTGTTTGCTATGCAGGCGGACGACCTTAAAGTTCCGTGGGTTCGAATCCCACACTCTCTTTTTGGCACGACAAGTGTCAAAGCAAAGAACGACTAATTAACCCAGGATAAGGCCGACAGGTCTTTTTTGGTGGAGAAAATCATGCAGATTATACAGAAAGAATTAGGAGAGATTAGGCCATATCCTGGAAACCCTCGGATTAATGATGAGGCTGTGGATCCAGTTGCTGAATCCATCAGAGAATTTGGTTTTAAGGTTCCGATTGTAATTGACAGAACTGGCGAGATTATCAATGGCCATACTAGATACAAAGCAGCTCAAAAGCTCAATCTGAAGTCTGTTCCGGTCATTGTAGCTGACGACTTGTCAGAAGAACAGATCAAAGCGTTTAGGCTTGCTGATAATAAGACGTCTGAAATCGCTCAATGGGATTTAGAGCTTTTGTTTGATGAGATGTCAGAGATAACTGATTTGGACATGACCTTATTTGGCTTTGAGGAATCTGATTATTCGCTAGATGATATTTCAGAAGAAACCGAATCAGAGACTGCAGACGGTGATGAGATAGAGAAAGCTGAAGCTGAGTTTGTTTCACTTGGTGATGTTTATCAACTTGGCCGCCATCGATTGATGTGTGGTGATAGCACAAATCTTGATGATATGTCTGCCTTAATTGATGGACAGGAGATTGATTTGTATGTCACAGATCCACCTTACAATGTAGCTTACGAAGGCGGAACAGAGGAAGCTATGACCATCCTTAACGACAGCATGGATGACGCTAGTTTCCGTCAATTCCTAAAAGATTCTTTCAAGGTTGCAGATGAATTTTTGAAACCAGGGGGAGTTTTTTATATTTGGCACGCAGACTCAGAAGGTCTTAATTTCAGAGCTGCAGTTAAGGAGACTGGCTGGCTCTTAAAGCAGAACCTGGTCTGGGTAAAAAATTCCATTGTTTTAGGTCGTCAAGATTATCAGTGGAAGCATGAACCTTGCTTGTATGGTTGGAAAGATGGCGGCCCGCATTACTTCGTAGATAATCGAGCACTTGCTTCAGTTATCGAGGAAGATGAGGACAATCTAAAAGAGATGACGAAGAGTGAACTCATTTCTTACATCAAGACGATGCAAGAAGAAAGTCCATCTACAGTTTTCTTTGAAGATAAGCCAGTCAGAAACGACATCCACCCAACCATGAAACCTCTCAAATTAATTGCTAGGTGTGTTTTGAACTCCAGCAAGAAAGGTGACAAGGTGCTTGATAGTTTTAATGGGGGCGGTTCTACATTGATTGTCTGTGAGCAGACGGAGCGGACCTGCTTTGCTATGGAGTTGGATCCGCTCTATGTTGAAAGGACCATCAAGCGATGGGAGGATTTGACTGGTGAAAAAGCAGAAAAAATAGAGTGATTTAAATGAGTTTCAGAAGGAAGTGAGGCGATGGCGAATGAGCAAAACCTGATACCAAACTCAAAGCGAACCCCGAGCGAACGCCGAGAAAATGCAAAAAAAGCAGGGCTTGCTTCAGGTAAAGCAAGAAGAAAAAAAGCTGATTTGAGAAAGGCGTTTGAAGTGATTCTTCAAGCGGATGTTGCCAATCCAAAGGTGAAGCAACAACTTGAAGATATGGGATTTGAGTCTACTAATGAAATGGCTTTGGCAATGGTGATGCTGCAGAAAGCCATGAAAGGGAATGTCCGAGCGTTCGAGCAGATTGCGAAGTTGACGGCTATCGACACGAAAGACTCACTTGATAAAAAAGAACAACGAGAGAAAATCAAAGCCCTGCAGCTTGCTAATAAGAAGGCAGAAAGTTCTCAAGTTGATGACACTTCAGACGCTCTTGAGAAGTATTTCAGAGCACTTGGAGAAGAGGTAGACAAGAATGCCACTTAGTGATCTGTACACAAAAAAACAACTTGAAATCTTGAAGCGTTCGCGTTCTGAAGATTGGTTTATGATGATAAACCACGGTGCTGTTCGTGCCGGAAAGACAAAGTTAGATAATGACTTGTTTATCTTTGAATTGATTCGGACGAAAGAAAATGCCAAGCTCGACGGCGTTACCAATCCTATGTACATTCTTGGAGCGACAAGCGCTGGAACTCTGAATTCGAATATTCTCAGGGATATTGAAGATAAGTATCAGGTCGACTTCAAGTTTGACAGATATGGAAATTTCACGTTTATGGGAGTTTATGTCGTAACGACCTTCACGGGTTCAATTGCTGGTTTGAAGGCTATTCGTGGTATGACTTCTTACGGAGCCTATATCAACGAGGCAACGCTGGCCAATAAAGAGGTTTTCGATGAAATCATTAAGCGTTGTTCAGGTAGGGGTGCCCGTATCATTTGCGACACTAACCCAGACAATCCGAATCACTGGTTGAAGAAAGATTATATAGATAAAGCTGATGGTGTTACGATTATAGAAAATCATTTTACGATATATGACAACAACTTTCTGAGTGAGTCATATGTAAAGAATTTGGTGGCCACAACACCTAAAGGAGTCTTTTTTGAGCGTGGTATCCACGGTCTGTGGACCGTGGCAGAAGGAGTTGTCTACACCGAGTACGACAAAAGCACCCACGAGATAGACGAACTTCCGGACATGGTTGAGTATTTCGCTGGTGTCGACTGGGGTTATGACCACTTTGGTTCGATTGTGATTGTCGGCGTTGATAGAAATGACAACTATTATCTAGTAGACGGCATTGCGGACCAGGGGCACTATATCGAGTGGTGGGTAGAGCGTGCTAAAGAGTTCAATGCCAAATACGGTGATTTGGAGTTCTTTGCTGACTCAGCTCGGCATGAACACGTCGAAAAATTTAATGATGAGGGTCTCGATACTTACAATGCGGATAAATCTGTTATTGCTGGAATCGAGACGGTGGCCCGTCTATTTAAAGAAAAACGATTATTTATTAAACGAGGAATTATCCCTCGTTTTTTTGATGAAATTTATCAATACAAATGGAAACCCAACAGCACGAAAGATGAACCGTTGAAAGAATATGACGATGTACTAGATGCTTTGCGCTACGCTCTACATTCGAAGATTTCGGGTGTTGGCGTCAAAGTAAAATTATTCAAGGGAGGGTTTTGATGTCTCAAGTTTTTCTGAATAAAAGAAAATTGCTAACTACATCAGCGAAAGAGATAACGCCAGAAGTTGTCAGTGAAGCGATTCGCTTGCATATCGGAGAACTCAATAAAAAGTACCAGGCCAATGAGTCCTTGTATATGTCTGATCATGAAATCTTGCGTGAAAAAGAAAAAGATCCGTGGAAACCCGATAATCGGTTAGTTATCAACTACGCAAAATACATCGTGGATACTTTTAGTGGCTACCAAATCGGTGTCCCAGTTAAAGTTGCTCATGATGATAAATCCGTATCTGACTTTATTGATAATTTTCGGAAGTTGAATGACATGGAGGATACAGAGTTCGAGTTGGCTAAGATCGCTGATATTTTCGGTCACGCTTTTCTTTATGTTTATCAAGACGAAGAGAAAAATACCCGGGTCACTTATAATAGTCCAATCAATATGCTCATTGTTCATGATACGAGTATTACTGAAAAGCCACTATTTGCAGTTAGATATGCTTTTAATAACTCTGATGCAACAGGCTATGGTCAGCTAATCACGGAACGTGAGATTAGGGAATTGACGGTCCAAGCAGGAGGAATTGTGACATTTGGAGAGTCAACTGCCCACATCTATGGAAGATTACCTGTAGTAGAGTTGATTGAAAATGAGGAGCGTCAAGGAATCTTTGATAGTGTCAAAACTCTCATAAATGCGCTTAATAAAGCAGCAAGTGAGAAAGCTAATGACGTTGATTATTTCGCTGACGCTTACCTGAAAATCGTAGGTGTAGAGTTGGATGAAGAAAACGTTGGAAGCATTCGGGAAACTCGCATTTTCAATTTCTGGCGCAAGGGTGAAGGTCCGCAACCGGATGTTGGATTTCTTGAAAAGCCGAATGCTGACACAACCCAAGAGAATCTGATCAGATTGTTAAAAGACTCCATCTTTGCTATCTCAATGGTGGCGAATATGACTGAAGAAGATTTTGGGAATGCTTCAGGAACTGCATTGGCCTTTAAGTTGCAAGCGATGGACAATCTAGCAAAAATGAAGGACCGGAAGATGCAGTCGGCCTTCAATCGATTGTACGAGATTGTTTTCAATGTACCGATGGCAAGCGTCCCATCAGATGGGTGGAAGGATATTAAATACCAATTCACCCGTAATGTTCCCCGTAATGTTCTTGAAGAAGCACAAATTGTAGCCCAGTTATCTGGTCAAGTTTCCGATGCCACTAAACTTTCTGTCTTGTCGATTGTGGATAATCCTGAAGCTGAGTTAAAGAAGATTGAGAAAGAGGAAAAAGAGAAAC
The DNA here is from genome assembly GCF_025447695.1 of Streptococcus danieliae. Classification (NCBI taxonomy): domain Bacteria; kingdom Bacillati; phylum Bacillota; class Bacilli; order Lactobacillales; family Streptococcaceae; genus Streptococcus; species Streptococcus danieliae. Next base: position 4,841 of record NZ_JAOBSU010000012.1, read on the forward strand.
AAGATTCAATCCGAAATAACATGCTTGCCATGGATAGAACCACCGACCAGGATTTGCCTAATTCTGATGGCAAAACGCTAAAGGAAGTTCAAGATGAGTAGGGCAGTTGATTATTGGAAGGAGCGTGCCAGGAAAGAAGAAGAACTGAGTCGTAAGCGAGATCGTAATGTTTCAAAAGAGCTAGAGGATTTGTACAATCTCTACATCAAAGAGATCGAAAAGCAAATCTACGCTATGGAGAAACGCTTTGCTGAAAAGAAAGGTCTTACTGTTGCTGAGTTGAAAAAATTGACGGATCAGTACGATGTACAGGCATTCAACGCAAAAGCTGCTAAGTATGTGAAAGAAAGGAATTTTACAGACGAAGCAAATAAGGAGTTATCTTGGTACAACTTCACAATGCGATTGAATCGGCTGGAAGCAATTAAAGCAGAGCTCAGTCTTGAAATGTTGGCTTTAGCTAGTGAAGAAATTAAGGCAACTGGTAACTTCTTAGATGCTGAATATCTCTATCGTTTGAAATCTCAAGCGAATATTCTGGGTGTTAGTATTCCGACTGATTTAACGCTACGAAATAAAGCGAGAGCAATAGTTGACTCCAACTTTGAAGGGGCTGTTTGGTCTGAACGAATTTGGGGACGGCAGCAGAAACTCCGAGATTTAGTGGTGAAAACAGTTAGCGATCTTTTGATTCTTGGTAAGAACCCGACAACTGCTATTCCAGCGATTCGCCGAGCCTTTGATGTATCAGTGTTTGAAGCTAAGCGATTGGCTGTCACGGAAGGCGCCAGGGTTGCAATGACTGCTCAAAAGAACATCATGAAAGCCAATGGTTTTGATTACTACATCTATCTTCCGGAGACTTCTGCATGTAAGATTTGTAAACCTCTTGATGAGAAGGTCTTTCGGCTTGACGATATGCAATCAGGAAAGAATGCTCCTCCTATGCACCCATTTTGCAAGTGTACGATAGCGTCACACTACGCAGATGGAAATAAATATAACGATGGCGTAGCTGATGGGGTGTTAAATCAAGCAAGGAGAGTTGGTGAGAAAGTCGCAATTACGGATCAGGCTATTTCTAAAGTACCGAAAGTCATTATTCCAGGTTATACATCGGCTCAAAACGGAAATCTGCAATTGATGCATAAACAGTTGCTAACTGAAGCTAGAGATAAAAATAATTCAAATGAATTAATGTATATCCTGCTTGGTGAAACCCCTGTGAAGATTTTCGGGAATCAAACAGAGGTAGATATTAACAGTAGCGCTGACGCTCGTTTCATTTTGAATAGCTCAAATAGGCAGACTTTGACAGCGCTACACAATCACCCTGGAGGCTCAACGTTTTCATTAAATGATTTCAACTTTTTCATGGGAACACCGTCGATTAAGACTTTAACAATTGTAACCAATACAGGTCGTGTCATGTACGTTACGAAGACAGAGGCTTTTGATTTCTTTGGGGCGGTAACAGCCATCAAAACTTTAGATCTGACAGATGAAAAATATGTTGAAAAAGCGATAAAGTCAATGTATAATTACGGTATAAGATATAAGCTTAGATAAGGAGGAAATCGTCATGACAGATTTTGAACGACAAGAATTAGATAAGTTGAGAGCGCGTAGTTGGCGTTTGGACGGTCCAGATGTATTCACTCCTGAAGAACAGACAAGATTTTTTGAATTACTTTTAAAAGAACATGAAGCAGCTTAAAGCACCTAGAGCAATCTAAGTGCTTTTTTCATACTCAAAAGGAGGAAAAATATAGATGGTTAAAAGCGAAGTTCTGTTACCTGAGGTCGTTTTAGATAAAAACGGATTATTGATTGATGGGCATAGATTGAAATTTGTTGTTGACGATTCCGTTTCTGTGAATCACCAAGGAGGAGTTGTTCTTGTTTCTCTGACACTTGTTGCTGGTAGTTTTGAAAGCAAAGGTACAGAGAGCTTAGAGTATAGTTTTACTAGCAAGGAGAAATAATGGCACATCTAATCTGGAGCATTGTAAGCGCCCTGGTCGGTTTAGCGGTCGGGCTCTTTGTTGTATCGATTATGATCGCATATATCGTGTGTTTTGTTAGAGAGTTGAAGAAAGCTGGAAAGGAGTAAGTATGAACAAGCGAATAACGAAGAAGCGTGAGCTTGAAACTCGTTTACGAATTGCAGAAACCCACATCGATTTTCTGATCCGCGAGAATATTAGGTTAAATCAATTGTTCGAGCGGAATGCACAGGCCACGAACAATGAGTTTGAGGCGGTGCGTAAAGAAATTCGTAAAAAACAAAAGAAAGGTTTCGTGAAGCGGTGGTTGTGATGGATAAGATAGAAACGGCTATAAGTATGATCCACACTTTCAAGGAGCGTTATCCAGATGCACAGATTACCATTGGGGCTTCAAAAGCGCTTAAACACGAAGATAAGAAAACTATTCAAACTGGTATAGCAGTTTCAGTTGAATTTAAGCACGAACCACATGAAATCTAACCGTCTGGAATCCCATACGGTTTTTATTATGCCCAGAACTTGCTCAAGGCGTAAAAAGGTGCCAAGGTATCAGTCCACTCAGGACTTAAAAAGGGAGGGCCGCATGGCAGAAGAAATCAAAGAATCAGTAGAACAAGACGTACAAGAGCAAGCTAGCACTCCAGATACCGAACAATCTACTGAAAAAACATTCACCCAAGCAGAGATGGATGAGATTATCCAGCAGCGCTTGAAAAAAGCTGAAAAGTCATATGCTCGCAAAATGCAGGAGCAACTTGATGAGGCTGAAAAACTTCGTCAAATGAATGCAGAACAAAAAGCTGAGTATGAGAAGGAGAAACAGGAAGCTGAAATTGCTGACCTTAGAGCTCAACTCAACCGCAACGCTCTCGAAAAAGAGGCGTCTAAATTGCTTTCTGAGACAGGAATTGTCGCTGATGATGAAATCCTTAGCTTTGTTGTCAAAGAGGATGCAGAGGGTACGCAGGAAGCCATCAATCGCTTTTCTAGCTTGGTGAATGATATGGCTGACAAGAAAGTCAGTGAGATGCTAAGAGGGAATACTCCGAAGAAGATTGAGGGCAACCTTAAAACCTCAATGACAGAAGAGGAATTCCGTCAATTGTCTTATACAGAACAGGCAACTCTCTATCAAGAAAATCCTGAACTGTACGCACAGCTTAGTAAATAAGAAAGAGGTATAGAGTATGACACAAGGCCCAACTAAAGTCGCAAACGTCCTCGTTCCAGAGGTGCTTGCGAATATGGTTTCACATAGTTTGAAAGAAAAATTGAAATTTACTCCACTTGCAGAAGTCGATACAACACTTGTCGGGCAACCAGGAGATACGATTACCGTTCCTAAATGGGAATATATTGGTCCAGCTGTAGATGTGGCAGAATTGGCTGAAATCCCAACTGACCAACTCACTCACAGTAAAACCGCTATGACTATTAAAAAGGCTGCTAAAGGGGTTGAACTTTCCGATGAAGCGGTCACTCGTGGTTACGGGGATCCTTATGGTGAAGCGGTCAAACAGTTGTCCACAGCAATTGCTGACAAGGTCGATTCTGACGTGATGGCAGCTGCTCGAGCTGTTACAAAGTTAACGGCTGGTAGCGCAACTACTAAGATCGAGACTGCAGTTGAGAGTGGAGTTCTAGCTTTCAACGAGGAGGATTTCGATAGCCAGACGGTTCTTCTGATCTCACCTAAAGGACATGCTTCTCTTCGAAGTTCTGCCTTATTTGACAACACAAATCTCAAAGGGGAGCTATTGACTACAGGAGTCGTTGGTAAGTTCCTTGGTGTAGACGTAGTATTGTCTCGTCGCTTGGAAGACGGAGAAGCTTTCCTTGTCAAGAAAGGGGCTTTCAAACTTGTCGAGAAGCGTGGAGTCCTAGTTGAAGTAGAGCGTCGGGCAAAAACAAAATCCACTGCCATTTACGCCGATAAGCATTATGGTGTATATGTGGCAGATGACACCAAAATTGTCAAAATCACTCACAAGAAACTAGGAGGATCATAAGACAATGGAGGTTATCGACCAAGTTAAAGCCTTGCTGGGAATTACAGATAGCTTGCAAGATGACCTCTTGTCAGTTATCCACGACTTAACAAAATCGCATTTTCTCGTTTACACGGGGGATGAGGCAGTCCCGCCAAAGCTAGAGTTCATTATTGTAGAGGTTATGGTCAGTCGCTATAACCGAGTCGGTTCAGAGGGGATGAAGAGTCAGAAGATGGAAGGTTTTACGATGGAGTTTGACCTGTCTGATTTTGAACGCTATAAGGGTGTGTTATCCAGGCAGTATCCTTCGCTGAATGGAAAGGCTGGGTTTAAAATGCTATGAGATTTAATAAACGAGCAAAGATAATTTTTCTAGCAAACAAACCCAGGTATGATCCGGAGCTGGGCAAGATGATTAAATCCCGAGATGAGGAGCTTATTCCTTGTGCGAGTTCGGTAATATCTGATGATTTAATGGTTCGAATGCTTGGAAATGTAGACGTAAATGCGCAGGTCTTAGCATTTAACTGTAGGTTTCAAAGGCCAATTTCAGAAATCGAATTTGAGTCTAAAAGATTTGTTCCGTTCCAGAAAAAGGTTTTAGGGAATCGTACTCTAATCTATATTAGGGAGGTAAATGTCCGTGGAAATAAAGATAGTCGGAATTGAGGAATTTACCCAATATATCGGGGAACAACTTGATAAAAAAGGTGATATGAGTCAGTTAATGCAGAAGTATGGAGGCAAACTTGAGCAGAAAGCGAAGTCTAATGCTCAATTTGCTGGGAAATATACTACTGGTGCAACTAGACAAAGCATCACGCTGACAACTACTAGTACTGAGGCTAAAGTTAGTGCTGAGACCGAATATAGTGGATATCTGGAATTGGGTACTCGCAAGATGGAGGCCCAGCCTTTTATGAAACCAGCACTAGATGCTGTGTATCCTGAATTTATCGAGGAGCTGATGAAAGATTGATGAGAGAAATTGATCAAGCGTTGTATGACGCTATTTTTTTACTTATCGAAAAATCCGATTATCCGGTCTATCCATACCTCCCTGATCTGGATACGCAATATCCGTTTTTTGTGATGGGAAGTACCCAACATTATCCCGATGCCTTAAAGAACGGATTGAGTGGAAGATTAAATCTCGATATTCATTTTTGGTCAGAGGCTGATAATCGTCGCATGGTATCGGATTCCTTGGGTAAACTAAAGATGTTGCTTGATTCTCTAGGTAGAGTCGAGGAGTATCGGGTCTTTTTCGATATGACGAGTACTAGCTCAATTGTCGTAGATAATAGCACAGACGAGACTTTGCTTCACGGTGTGCTAAATGCAGAATTTAAATATTTAAGAGGTGAAAAATAATGGAATTACAATCATCACACGGAAAACGTCGAGTACTAGCTTTTCGGAAACTTGGCGATGTCCAAGCCGGAGCTAAGCTGGCTTTTCAAACAGAACATAAGTGGGAATATGAACGGAAATCAGACAATAAGGCAACCAAGGATGGAAATATTGCTTCTGGGGGCTCTCTGGAAGTTAAGTTATCCATCAATGGGATTGCTTCAAATGACCCAACTAATAAACTTCTCGCAGATTCTGTAAAAGAAGGATTTGAATTGGAAGTTTGGGATATCGATCTTGATGGAGAAAAGAAGAACAATAAATATCCTGCGAAATATGCCCGTGGAACACTTAATAAATGGGAGATTCCAGCTAAGGCAGACGAGTTGGTTGAAATCTCTTCGGAGATGTCTATCAGCGGTCAACCAGTAGATGGGTATACAGCTCTAACCTTCGAGCAGGAGCAAGAAGCGATGTATGTCTTCCAGGAAATGACTGAGAAAGCAGCTTCTACTGGGAGACAGAGTTAAACAACATTTTAGGGTTTAGGAGTGCTTTGAAAACAAGGCGCTCTTTTTTTAGATTTTGAAGGAGGAATATTGACATGAAACACATTACGATTGCAGGAAAAGAATTTGAATTACATTATGGACTCGCTTTTATCCGAGAGTTGGATAAGCGTTATAGTACCAGCTATCAAGGTGTCCAGTATGGTATGGGGGTTCGTTTTGTGACACTTTATCTAATTGATGAAAACCCTGTTGCGCTTTTAGATATTATCCAGGCGGCGTTAATTACTGAAAAGAAAGCGCCGAGCGAGCAAGAAATTGAGACTTGGCTTGAAGAACAAGAAGACTTTGAAGGACTATTCCAAGGTTTTTTAGACAGCTTGAAGAAATCCAAGATGACGCAAGGGACAGTCAAGAAGATTCTGGAAGCGACGGAAGCAGCGGAGTAAGTCTAGAGACCTCGAAGGATACTTATGAGGATATGATTACAGAGGCTCTTGCGTTTTTTGGTATGCATGACTTGGTAGAAATCAAGAGGATGACGTTGCAGGAGTATTTGTTGCGACATAAAGCACATATCAAGCAGTATCTTGAGAAGGAAACGCTGATTCATCTTCAAGCGTATAAAAATCGAGAAGTTAAAGCGACTAAAGACGGTAAAACATACGTCTTTGCTGACTTCTCTGATTTTTATGATGTTAAGTCTAGACAAAGGAAGTTGCTGGGAAGCAAGCCTAAATCACTCAACCCCGTATTACTCGAGCGAATGAGACGGTCTAAAGAATTTAGAGAGGAGAAAATAGATGGCAGATAAAAGCTTTAAGATCCAGGCCATACTTTCTGCTGTCGATCAGAATTTCAAAGCTACATTTCAAGGCGCTGAATCAGCTATCCAAAAATTTGGGCAAGGCACAAAGTCATTAGGTGGAAAATCTCTTGACTTTATGGACAAGCACGGAAGAGCGATGTTAGCTGCAGGGGCTGCTACAACAGCATTCGGCGTTAAGACCATGAATGATTTCGGTAACTTCGAAGCCAATATGAATAAGGCTGCGATAGTTGCCGGGGGGACTTCTGCTGATATTAAAGGCTTATCTAAAGTTGCCCTAAAAATGGGTAAAGATTTACCTTTGTCTGCTCAAGAAGCATCCGAAGCAATGATCGCCATGGCTCAGAACGGTGCAGACGTTGCAACACTTAAAGAAGTTTTCCCTGCCGTGGCTATGGCATCGACTGCTGCAGGATCCGACCTTGTCCAAACAGCTGGAGTTGTTCAACAGGCTATGGTTGTCTTCGGAGATAGCCTGCAGAGTCCTCAGCAAGGGGCAGCGTTGCTGACTAAATCTGCCAACCTTTCCAACGCCTCTATCGAATCAATGCAACAAGGGCTGTCGAATGTGGCATCTAGCTCTCGAATGATGGGTATGGATTTAGCGACTACCTCGACTGCTTTGGGTCTATTGACCAATACAGGTATGTCTACTGCTCAAGCCTCTCAAGATTTGAACCACGCTTTACTTCAAATGATGGCTCCAAGCAAAAAAGCTGCTAAAGCTGCAGATGCTTTAGGGATTTCTTTCCAAGACCAAGAAGGAAAGATGAAGCCGCTACCACAAATTTTGGATGAGTTGAACACAGCGACAGAGGGAATGAGTAATGCTCAAAAATCAGCCGCTATGAAAGCCTTATTCAATACTGCAGGTATGCAGGCTATGCTTCCGCTTATGGATGCCATGAAGGATAAGAGTGGGGACACTACTAAATCTTGGGACGCTTATAGTGAAGCTCTAGAAAAAGCTGGGGGAAACCACGAAGCTGCGGTTAAATATCTTGAAGAATCTGCAACAGATATGCAGAACAACATCGGATCTAAAATTGAAGGACTTGGCGGAGCATGGGAATCGCTCGTTATGAATGCCCATGATGGAGCTAAGGATATAAATGGTGCCTGGATCAAGATGGCTACTGATGCGGTAACTTGGGCCGATGAATCAGACTCACAGTTTGCGAAAGTGATTCGTGGTGCTATCGGGTTGGCTCCTGCAATTGGTGGAGGTATGACAGCGGTAGGTACTGTATTCACCAATGCACGGAGTATTGTAAATGGTTTCGGATCAGCGTTTAAGGTTCTCGGGAAATTAAATCCATTCCGTCTGTTAAATAAAACATCTAAAGCTGGCGCTGCTGAGTTAACAAATACTGTTAGTAGTGCAGATGGAAAGATAAAGGCCGTTGGAGAAGGTGCTAGAGCCCGAGGGACACAGACCAAAGGTTTTGTAACACAACTATTCGAAGGAATAGGAAATGTTATTCGTAGCTTCGGGGATGTTGTGAAAAATATCGGCCAAGGCATATCGACGGCGTTCAAAGGAATCGGTCAGGGGATATCTACCGCTTTTAAAGGAGTAGGTCAAGGATTATCTACAACTTTCAAAGGCTTGGGGACGGGCATATCAACTGCTCTCCAAGGATTGGGTAAAGCGGCATCAACTGCTGCTCAAGGAATCGGAACAGGGTTATCCACAGCCTTTCAAGGTTTGGGACGAGCGCTTGCAATGGTTCCGCCAACCACTTTGTTAGCTCTATCTGTCGCAATTCTAGCAGTGGGAGCAGCTCTAGCTTTGGCAGGAACTCAAGGAGCTGGTATTAAGCAGATTTTTGAGGGTCTTGGAGAAACTTTTCGAGGATTCGGAGAAGGAGTTCGCAGTATCTTCCAAGGTGTGGGAGATATTATCCGAAGTTTTGGCGATGCAATCGCAACAGTTGCCTCAGCAATTCTTCAAGGTCTTGCACAGGCTATTGTCGCAGTTGCTCCTGTAATTGGCGCTTTTGCTCCAGTTATCGAGGCGGTTGGGACTGCGATTGCATCAGTAATCACAGCAATTGGCGGATTTGGTCCACAGTTAGCTGTTTTGGTGGCAGCAATTGGCACGGCAGTATCACAGATTGTCACAGCGATTGGTGGTGTTTTGCCTAATTTAACTTCATTTGTTGCTCAGTTAGGGACAAGCATTCAAGGAATTATCACAACTTTTGCAGGAAGCCTATCCCACGTTATTTCAGTGACAGGAGATGCAATAAGTCAAGTTGTAACTTCAATCGGAAATGCAGTTTCTCAAATTGCTACTGCGATTACTCCAATTGTGCAAATTGTTAGCGATGCCTTTGTGCGGGTCGTTGAGGTTGTAAGCAACGCTATTGTACAGATTGTACAAGCTTTAGCGCCGTTCATGCCTGAAGTTGCTCGAGTGGCCGAGGCAGTAAGTCAGGCGGTTCAATCAATTGCTGATGCATTTGTTCAGCTTGCTGCTCAAATTCCTGGAATACTCGCAGGAATCCAAGGGGTTATTCAAGCATTTGAAGGTGTTATCCGCTCAGTATTCGATGGCGCTGCCAAGGTCATTGAAACCTTCGGAAATGCGGTCAGAAATGTACTTGACGGAGTGCGAGGTGTTCTTGATGGCGTTAAGGGGGTCTTTGAAGAATTTGGGAATGTTGTTGAGAAGGCCTTTGATGGAGCATCTAAAGTTATTGAGACGTTTGGTGATGCTGTCCGTAATATCTTAGACGGTGTCAAAGGTGTCATTGAAGCTATTGGAAATAGTGCTAAGAAAGCTGGTGAAGGGTTTGATAAGTTTGCAGATGGGGTTGTTAAGATTACCAATACGAATCTAGCGGATCTGGGAGCCTCCATGGGGACTGTAGCCACAGCTGCGGGGAACATTGCAAAACATGGATCCGGTTTAGTGGAAGCTGGAACAGGTCTTGCTGCAGTTGCAAATGCTCTTCCAAAAGTGAAAGAAGCTAGTACAGGCATTGGGGAATCTCTCCAAAGCGCAGGTCAGGCTTTGAATTCTTTTGGGAATACTGTACGGACTGCTTTTACTTCATTGATGCAAGCAGGAGCGAGTCTAACTTCGTTTGTCTCACAACTGACCGGTGTGTCGACATCGATTACAATGGTTCAAACTTCCATGATGAGTCTAGGGAGCACAATCACATTTGTGATCCAATCGTTTGCAAATATTGTAAGCATCATCACTAGTTTGATGGCTTCATTTTCAATTTTGTCAACATCACTAACAAGCGCTCAACAGGCTTTTACTAGTTTCGGTCAAACAGCTTCAACAACGATGACTAGCTTTTCTCAAATTGGAACTCAAGCAACATCTGCCATGACCAATCTAACCATGGCCGTTACAACTGGCATGACTGATGCGCAGACTGCGGTAACTGCAGGTATCACTGCGATTACACAAAGTTTAGTGACAGGATTTAGCAATTTAGGATCAGCAGCAACCGCAGGGATGACTCAAATTTCAACAGCGGTGACTTCTGGATTTACAGGTATTACTGCTAGCGCGGCAGCAGCTATGGCAAGCTTGTCAGCCGCAATTCAAAGTGGATTTATGGCTGTTATCGCAAGTGTTACGGCTTCCATGAGTTCAATGAGAGCTGCAGTACAAACAGCGATGAGCTCAGTTGTATCCACTGTGACTTCAGGCATGAGTCAAATGAATGCTTCAGTTGCAAGTGGTATGAATGGGGCTATCGCCGCAATTTCTGGAGCTATGAGCAGAATTAGTTCTGCAATTACAAGCGCCATGGCTCAAGTCAACAACTCAATCAGAAGTGCCATGTCCCAAACTGTAAGCGCAGTTCAAAACGGTATGAATCAAATGTCTAGTGCTATGCAATCAGCTGGAAGTCGGATGCGTTCCATTGCCCAACAAACCGGACAAGGCATCTCCCAAGGAATCACCAACGGGATTCGAGCAGGGATTGGAGGAGCGACTGCGGCAATGTCTGCCATGGTATCTGCAGTCCAAGCTCGAGGAATGGCTGGTGTAGGAGCTATGCGTCAAGTAGGGGCTTTTATCGGTCAAGGTTTGGCGCAAGGCATGCTTTCGGCTTTAGGTGCAGTTACGGCTGCTGCTAATGCACTTGTAGCTCAAGCAGAACGCGCTGCACAAGCCAAAGGTAAAATCGCATCGCCTTCGAAACTATTCCGTGACAATGTTGGTCGCTGGCTTGCAGAAGGGGTTGCAGTTGGTATTATTCGAAACGCTGACAGTGTAGAGGATGCAATCGCTGAGACAATTGATAGAGCGCAAGAATACACCTTCTCAAGCGGCCTAGCTATGGACTTCACAGCATCGTTGAATCATCAGTTGGGTTACGATGCTCCAAGCAAACCTGTAGAGTTAACTTTTAATTTAGGCAAACGAGCCTACAGAGAATTTGTATCCGATATCACATCAGCCCAAGAGGTAGAGTTGCGATTGAGTGATTACTAAGGAGAAAGAATATGTATAATTTTGTAGATTTAACCAGTCGATCTAGAGCGGAGCCCTCAAGGCTCCCTGTGGATGACATGAAAGTTAATGGTAGGTCTTTATCGGATTGGGTTCCAGGCTATCGACACTTGACCGTGAAGGGACGAGGGATTCAAGCTCGGCGTATAAAAACCCAAGAAGTACCAGGTCGGCGAGGTCTTTGGGTTGATAGTGTCGAGGACAAGGAACTTGTACTAGAAATCCAGTATTTATTAGAAGCCAGAACTAGCGCTGATCTACGAGAAAGATTTGGCAATTTGAATAAGGTGTTACGGACTCACGGTCCAAGTGGTTTTTTAGAAATCAAATTCGATGATGAATCTAGCTTTACCTACTACGCTATTCTTACGGATAGCGAGGATATAGAAGAGGATAGCTATACTCTTCGAAGTTCTTTCAAGTTACTAGTTCCGGATGGATATAAGAAAAAAGATCCGCAAAACTCAACAGGTCTTATTTCGCTGACTCACGCTATCGAGGTATTACCTGACTCAATTATCGCCACGGTATCAAGGACAACGGATAATGTACAAATCATTAACGGGAATAAGATATTGTCTTTCCGTGGGTCCTATCAACAAGGAAAAGATATTGAGCTGGATTTCCGAGGGGATGAAGTCACAATCCGCTATGACAATCGGAGCATTTTGAGCGAGCTGGAACGCTTTAGCCCGCTTGAGGTTTTCACGGTCAAGAATCGAGATACGCTTACCGCAAAAAATGCGTCAATTAAGAGGGTTGTTTGGAGGGATGAACAAGCATGATTTATCTTTTTGATGAAAACGAAAAACTTTTTAAGGTCCTGAAAAAGGAATCTTTAAAAAGTGCGGATCAGACTTACAGCCTGACAACGGAGAATTATGTCTCTGATCGTTTGACGATTGAAACAAAGGGGATGAATGCTGCTGAAGTGGAAAAAGCCCATTTCATGGCGATTCAATCACTGGAAGACCGCCATAAGTTCCATTATTTCTTTATTGCCAGAAAAGAAACGGATGAGACTACGGTTCTTGAAGGTGTCCAATCTGGGATTGAGGAACTTCGTAAAACGCCGGTCTATGATAAGCGCCCACGCAATCTATCCGCCCGAAACGTCATTGAGGACTTGCTCCGGGATACCAACTGGATTCCTCGGTTTATTGCCGATACAGGTTTGAAGAATACCAACCTCTATTACACCTCGGTCTTTGAAGCTCTCAAGAAGGTCTGCAAGGTCTGGGGCTTGGAGATGCAGTTCTTCGTTGAGATGAACGGCAATCAAATTGGTGCTCGTTATATTGATTTTAAAAAGAAAATCGGTGAAGCGACAGGAAAGCGGGTTGTCTATGGCCACAATGCCTTGAAGATTCTCAGTGAGAGCGAATCGACTAACCTTTTCACGGCTTTAATCGGGCGAGGAAAAGGGGAGCAAGTTTCATCTGCTGAAGAAAATGAATCCGGCCAAGCTGGATATGGTCGCAAAATCAACTTTGAGGAGATTGTTTGGTCGAAATCGAAGGGGAATCCTGTAGATAAACCTGCGGGTCAGAAGTATGTCGAGATTCCGGAAATGACGCAAAAGTACGGGATCTTGAATGCAGATGGGACCAGACGGGCTAAGATTGGCTTTATTGATTTTGGGGATGAAGAAGATAAGGAAGCGCTTCTGCAACAAACCTACGAAGCTTTGAAAGATGCTTCACGTCCAAAATTGACCTTGAAAACGTCGAGTGTGTATCTGAAAAATGTTGGAATCGGTGACACGATCCGAGTCGTCCGGCATGATAGAAAGCTAGATTATGAAACTCGGATTTTTGAAATCACCATCAACCGCCTCAATAATAAATCAACTGATATCAAACTTGGGGATCGGACCAGTCAAAGTAACGAGGCTAAAATTCAAAGTGCAGCAGACAGAGCGATTGAGGAGTTTGTGGAAGGGAATTTCAATGACTTCATTCAGAATCTCCCTGATTTCCTTCCAACTGCCGATGGATTCAACAATAACTGGTATAGCCAAGAAGACCCTACAGTCAAGCATGCTAAAAAGGTCATGATTGGAGATATCTGGTACAAACCTGATCCAGAACATGAAGGTCATAAAATCATGCTTCGTTGGACTGGAGAGATGTGGGAGGAGATTCTCCGGACCTACAATGCTGAACGGCTAAGGGAAGAGATTGAATCTCAAATGGCCGAGGTCGATGGCAAGATGAGGAGCTTGGACGCTGAAATGAAGAGTCGAGTTGCAGACCTATTGGCCAAGGCAGGTCTCGCACAGTCCACTGGCGAGGAAGCCAAGCGTCTTGCTGAAAAAGCCAACGCTGACTTAGTTAAAGAGCGCGAGCGCTCTAATTCAGCTATTCAAGACGCTTTGTCAGAGGCTAGACGTTTGGACCAGGAAGAGCGAAAAGCGACTGAACGGGCTATTCTAGCAGCCAAAACAGGGGCTGTAGTAGAGGCTACGAACTTACTCAATGTAGCTAAGCGAGCTTTAGAAAATGACCTGTCTAGCGCCAATCGTTTGATTCTTGAGTCTAAACGGATTTTGGAAAGTCAAGTGTCGGGAGTCTCAACCGAGCTGACTAAGACCAATGATACTATTAAGACCTTGGCTAAAAAGACCGATGTAGACCGAGTTAACCAACGTCTGTCTAGTGCAGAAACCAGCATCACCCAACAGGCAAATCAGATTGCTTTGAAGGCTAATCAGCAGACAGTGGACGGACTTACTAATCGGGTTCGGTCGGCGGAATCCTCGATCACTCAACAAGCAAATCAAATTGCCTTAAAGGCTAGTACTTCAGATGTCAATGCGCTTAAAAATCGAGTGTCGACTGCTGAATCAAGTTTGACAGTCCAGGCAGGGCAGATAGCTGCTAAGGCGAATAAGTCGGACGTTGATGTCTTATCTGGAAAAGTCTCACGGGCAGAAGCGAGTTTACAGGTTCAGGCAGGGCAGATAGCTGCCAAGGCTAGCAAAACTGATGTAGACAGCATGGGGCAGAGAATTGCAACGGCAGAAGCTAGCTTGACGGCTCAAGCTGGTGAGATTGCCCAGCGTGTGAGAAAGTCTGACTTTGATCGGGAAACAGGACGCTTGAGTACTGTTGAGGCTTCTGTTCGTAACTTGGGAGATCGAGTGACGACGGAGATTTCTCGAGTCGAGACAAAAATCCCCGAGGGGTATGGTGGGGCTAATTTGATTCTGGAAGGAGCTCGTCAAGTAGACCCTGGTAATTATTGGAGAGGTGCTGTTCTTCGTAAACACGACTATTACCACAATCATGAGAAGTATTTATTTGAGTTGAATACTGCTAGTCCTGATGAGGTTTTAGCCAGCTCTAATCGTTTCAAGGTTAAGCGAAATACTAAATACTCCCTTAGTTTTTGGACGTACTCAGGTGGAAACATGAAGAGCTTTGATGTTTTCTTTCTAGCTCGTAAAAAAGGTGAAACTAGAGATTTCACCTCGGCTAATAAGATTATTAATGGCAAAGCTCCGAGCCCACATAGAGCGGAGTATGTGACAGTGACGTTTGACAGCGGCGATAACGATGAAGGTTATATCCGTTTTGATAACAACGGATCCAAGGATGGTAAAATAGCCATTTTTGGTTTTGCGGAAGTCATGCTAGTCGAGGGGGCTACACCGGCTCGATATAGTCCTGCTCCCGAGGATACCATTCAAGAGATTCAGTCTGTGAAAACGACTATTACTCAGACGGCAGAAGGGGTGACCCAGCTATCGACCAAGGTCAATCAAAACAAGGACAAGTTAACCCAGCAAGAAACGCGAGTCAATCAGCTCATTGGTGAGGTCTCGAGTAAGGTTTCCAAAACAGAGTATGACAATCTCAAACGGACTGTTGACAACCAGGCGACACAACTTCGGCAGACAACTGAGTCAATCAATCTCAAGGCTGATAGAACTTTGGTTACAACGGTTCAAACGGCTGCGACAGAAGCTAAGAATCTTGCAAACTCTGCAACCACAAAAGCGAACCAAGCTGATAGCAAGGCAACTGACGCAACTACAAAAGCTAATCAAGCATCTTCTAAAGCTGATTCTGCTGTGAATACAGCAGGCCAAGCTAGCGAGAAGGCAACGTCTGCTGATAGTAAGGCTACTAGCGCAATTACAAGAGCAGACAATGCTTCGACCAAGGCAGACTCTGCTGTAAGCATGGCTAATCAAGCGAGCCAAAAAGCCACGTCTGCCGAAAGTAAAGCGAATGGAGCCACTGCTAAAGCAGAAGACGCTACCAGGAAGGCTGCGGAAGCTATGGGTAAATCTGTTGACGCCCTGGCTAAAGCAGGGTTGGTTGACACAAAGGCTGCAGAAGCGCTGGCAAAAGCTATCCAGAACTCACAGAGTATTTCTAGAGCACAAGCAGAGCTTCAAGTGACCAATGATGCAATCAAAACAAAGGTATCCAAAGTGGATTTTGACTTGGCCAATCGAAAACTTGCCACTGCAGAGACTCAAATCAATACGCTTGCTGGTCAGATTTCTACCAAACTATCTCGCACAGAAGTAGTACAGACTATTGAATCTAAAGGCTATCAGACTGCTGCCCAAGTAGACAGTAAGATTACTTCCAAAGGCTATCAGACTGCTAGTCAAGTCGATTCTTTAGTTCAGGCTAAGGGATATCAAACAGCTGGTCAGGTTGAAGCGGCAATCACGTCTAAAGGCTATGTGACTACAAGTACTTTTAGTAACACTATCCAGCAGACAGAAAGAGGTCTAGTTAGCCGAATTGCTCAAGTGGAAACCAAAATTCCAGAGGGTTACGGTGGTGCTAATTTGATTCTTGAAGGGGCTAGACAGACAGCAGGGCACTACTGGAGGAATAGTACGCTTAGTAAACACGGTTACTATCACAATGGCGAAAAGTATCACTTCCAGCTGAATACTGAGCAATCTGGAGAAATTACATCAAGTTCAAACCGCTTTAAAGTTAAACGGAGTACAAAGTATACTCTCAGTTTTTGGACATACTCGAGTGGGAACATGACAAATTTTGATGTATTTTTCTTGGGACGTAAGAAAGGTGAAACCAAGGATTTCACGGTAATCAATTTGATTATCGATAAAAAATCCCCGAGTCCACACGGGGCTGAGTATGTAACAATTACTTTCGACAGTGGAGAAACCGATGAAGGTTATATTCGTTTTGATAACAACGGGTCCAATAATGGTAAAGTAGCCATTTTTGGCTTTGCGGAAGTCATGCTGGTTGAAGGAAGCACTCCAGCACGTTATAGTCCTTCCCCTGATGAATTAGCGACTACAGTGGCCCTCCACGAGGTCCGTGACACTGTAGATAGTCATACTAGAACCTTGACGGCTCAGGGGCGTTCTATCAGTCAATTCACGCAGACGGCAGAAGGGATTGTGTCCCGAGTGGCAAGTACTGAAAGTGGAGTTGCTCGGTTAGATGGACGGGCTAACTTTGTGGAGTCAGCCCTGGATGCCACGAAAACGGAAGTCAGTCAGCTTGCAGGTTCCTGGGCGGTCCGGAATCTTACGAACTCAGGTACCGTCTTGAATCAGCTGAATCTCAATAAAGATGGTTCAGTTAAGATTGATGGTAAGTTGGTTCAAATCACAGGTCAGACTTACATTCAAGACGGGGTGATTAGCTCTGCTAAGATTGGCAATCTGGATGCAGGAAAGATTACCACCGGGACCTTGAATGCTGGGCGAGTGAACTTGATTAACCTGAACGCAGATAACATTACCACAGGAGCTATGACGGCTAATCGAATCAGAGGTGGGCAGTTGACTTCTTTGAATGGCGCGACTCGATTTGATTTACAATCTGGTGAACTAAATTTCATGACAAACAATCCGGCCATTCGAAGGGTTGTTGCAGGGTTGCCGAATCAATTTGTGAGATTTGGGACAGGGTTTGAATCCTCGGATGGAACTTTTTCTAATTTGAATAAGCGAAGAACAATTAACTCAAATGTGTCTAGTGCTTCGTTTGGGGTAAATCGTTCAGGCTGGGAAGTAACGAATACTGGTTCTTTTACTGGTATCAATGTCTTTGCCTCCGGTCCGAGTCAAGGAGACAACGTCGTCGACCGCATTGGTATCCATTCAGATATCTTGGTAGTGTCCCACAACACTATCGAGGGGCAACGTGGCTGGATTTTTGAAAACTGGGTACCAGACGTGAATCAAAAACGGCTGTATACTATGAGACCTATGCACAATGACCACGTCAACTACAAAGCTTATATCGGAACGTCTGAGTATCCGATCGATGATCTTTTTGCCCTGGAAATGACTTTTAGGGGGCATCGACTTGCGGCTATTTTGAAGGATATTGCAAACCGAATCGGGCATTCCGGTTGGGCAGATAATATGGGATAGAGGATCGACTATGAACGACAAAACACTACAATTTTTCGCACAGGATATAGCTGGAAAGCTGACTCAAGCTGAGTTGGAAGCTAGCGAGTTTAAGGCTCGGTATCAAGCCGAGCTTGAGGAAGAGAATGAGTTGGCAGAAAAGCTAGCTCACTTTGAACAGGTTCTAGAATCGGACCAGGCGCTCAAAGAACTATTTGAAGAAGCAGCAAACAAAATGAAAGAAGGTAACTAATTATGACACTAGAAATCGTACGTACTGTAAAACTTGAAGGACAACTTAAAATTGGGGAAGAAATTGTAAAAATTATGACAGCTGAATTTGATGAAAAAGGAGCTGCCCATCGAAATGAGTGGATCAATAACGATGAGCTCTATAACGCCAATCGCCGTGAAATGCGGAAGCAGGAGCGTGAGTTCCAAGGTAAGGTTTTCGAGGTTGAAGATGAAATCTTGGCATCTCTATCTGACAAAACGGAGGACTAGTCATTGAATTGGGGAGAAGTTACAGGGCTTCTGACAGCAGTCGGAGCCCTTTTAGGTGTTGGCCATAAAATCATTTCAGAGCTTCGGGCTAATAGTCATAA
>NZ_JAOBSU010000130.1:0-3989 GCF_025447695.1 Streptococcus danieliae
CACGTTTTCTAAAATCAATTCCGTATGCCATAAGACAAGTATATCATATACGGTTTATAAGCTAAACGACTATATTATACAAAGTCCAGTAGCTTCTTGTCCATTATAAACAAGGGACTAGGATTTTTTACGGATAGCCGTAAGTCAAACTTGTATTCTTAGCCAATAATAGGTATAATTAAAATGAAAAAGGATAGTTGCGCTAACAACTATCCTTAGTAGAACCGTTTAAGACGGTGACTTCATAGTCACGAATAACTCGTCCTACTTGGTCAAAGCGGGGACGGGTTATTTCTTTTTGTCATCATGTTTGAAGATTGTGTAACACAAACCGATCAAAGCGATGGTAAAGGTACCAAAGCCAAGGATTGTGTGAACAATCTCAAATGCTGTCAAAAGAAAGGCTCCTCCTTTCCGTCAGATTTTGATGAGTTGCCCATAGGCATCACCTCACTTTCGGTTTCAGAAGCCACCGTCTCTACTTTTCTACTTGCTTTTATTATACAAAGCTCAACGGCTCCTTGTCCATCATAAACAAGGGACTAGGATTTTTTACGGATAGCCGTAAGTCAAACTTGTATTCTTAGCCAATAATAGGTATAATGGAAATGAAAAAGGGTAGTTGCGTCAACAACTACCCTTGGTAGAACCGTTTAAGACGGTGACTTCATAGTTACGAATAACTCGTCCTACTCGGTCAAAGTGGGGACGGGTTATTTCTTTTTGTCGTCATGTTTGAAGATTGTGTAACACAAACCGATCAAAGCGATGGTAAAGGTACCAAAGCCAAGGATTGTGTGAACGATCTCAAATGCTGTCAAAAGAAAGGCTCCTCCTTTCCGTCAGATTTTGATGAGATACCCATAGGCATCACCTCACTTTCGGTTTCAGAAGCCACCGTCTCTACTTTTCTACTTGCTTTTATTATACAAAGTTCAACGGCTCCTTGTCCATCATAAACAGTCGGTACAATCTACAATGAAGATTTCTAGGTATGTGTTCTTCTTGATCTCATCAGGAAGGTTTGACAAGGCCAGGTTTTGAAAAGCTCCTTAAAATATATAGGTAAATATGTGATATAATGATTGAAAGTATTTGTGTTCTCACTTATAGAGAGATAGAAGGAGAAGTGTGTGGTTGATTTTAAAGAAATGGAAGAAAAGCTAGCTTTAGCTGCTGGTCGTTCAGCTGAGCATATTTACAAATATTTACCGATAGACAAGGCTCGTCTTTTAATTTTGGCGGATTTTGTGACGGAGGAAGATTTGCGAAAGGCTTCGCGAAAAGATTTACTAGCTGTTCGCGGTATTGGTCCAAAGACTGTTGATACAATCGAGATGGTTCTGGATCATTTAGCATTACCGGAGGCAGAGCGGGTTTCCAATCAGTGGATTATTAGAATCACAGTGGAAAAGGGAATCTATAGGGAGATTCAGATTCCTAAGATGCAGAGTTTTGCGGAACTTGCAGATGCGATTTTATGGGCTTTTGATTTTGATAATGACCACGCCCATGCTTTCTTTATGGATGGAGTTCCTTGGAGTGACCAGGTCTATTATCCAGGCTATTTAGAAGAAGAAAGGAGTCTCGGTAATTCTGAAGAAGTTACTTTAGACAAGCTAAGCAGTGGTCAGCGATTTTTGTTTGTCTTTGACTTTGGGGAAGAATGGCACTTTGACTGTCAAGTGATAAGAGACTGTTTATGGATGAGCCGAGATATCTTTTTATGTGAGAGCGTCGGAGAAGCTCCAGCTCAGTATTAAAAGAAAGAGGGATAGAGATGGATTTTTATCAAGCAGTTTCACAATTTAAACCGTTGGTGACCCAGGAAGTTCGTGACGTGATTCAATCAGGAGAGAAGCTCATTCTCTTTGTTGGGCGGGCCAGTTGTTTTTATTCACGTTTATTTGCGCCCAAGTTGGCGCAGGTACAAGCGGAACAAGGACTGGAGGTAGGTTTTTTGGATAGTGAGAATTTTGCGGACTGGGAAGATCTGCAGGCTTTTCGGGCCCGTTACCAGATCCTGACGGTGCCGGGGCTGTTGGTGGCTGAGGGTGGCCAGGTGCGGGTGGTCTGTGATTCGTCCTTGTCACCAGAAGCGATTCGGACCTTTATTCAAGAGGGGTCGTCTTTGTAAAAGCTAAAATGAGAGTATATATTACAAATTTGAATGGACAAGCGGCGCAAAGTACGGCTCAGCTGGCCCAGAATATGGTAACCGACATCGCAACGGACTTGGGTTACCGGGAGTTGGGGATCTATGCCTTTGATATGCGGGGGGATAGTGAGTCCGAGTTATCCAAACGGTTGGATGGGATTGTAGCGGGGCTGCGGCACGGGGATGTGGTGATTTTTCAGACGCCGACGTGGAACACCACGGCCTTTGATGAGCGCTTGATGAAAAAACTACGAGCCTATCGGATTAAGATTGTGCTCTTTATCCACGATGTGGTGCCACTGATGTTTGCGGGAAATTATTATCTGATGGAGCGGACCATTGCTTACTTTAACCAGGCGGATGTAGTGGTGGCGCCGAGTCAACAGATGCTAGACGTGTTGCGCAAGCATGGCTTGACGGTTGCGAAAACCCTGGTGCAGGGAATGTGGGACCATCCGACAGAGCTGCCCCAGGCAGAAGCCAGCTTTCAGAAGGTGATTCATTTTCCGGGTTCGCCGGAGCGGTTTGCCTTTGTTAAGGAGTGGGATTATTCGGTGCCCTTGCAGCTCTACACTTGGCACCAGTTGGAGTTGCCGGATCAGGTGCGGGCCATGGGCTATAAGTCGGATCCGGAATTATTGTTGGACTTAGCTAGAGGTGGTTTTGGCCTGGTCTGGATGGACGATCGGGATAAGGACTACCAGAGTCTGTATTGTCCCTATAAACTAGGAACCTTCTTAGCGGCGGGAATTCCGGTCATTGTCCAGCGGGGGATTGCCAATCAGGAATTGATTGAGTCCAATGGTCTAGGCTTTGTGGTGGATTCCTTGGCGGAAGCGGTTGAGCGGATTGAAGCCTTGGCGGAAGCGGATTACCAAGTCTTGGTGGAGCGGGTGCGGGCCTTTAACCCCTTGTTGCGTCAGGGCTATTTTAGCCGGCGGCTGCTAACGGAAGCAGTTTTTCAAGCCCTATGTCAGTGAGGAGTTTATGAGTGATTTAGGATTGATTCAAGTACGGCCGATTCTGGAGAGTTTGGCCTATATTCAGGAGCAGGGGGCGTCTGTGGCCCGGTTTGGCGATGGTGAAGTGGAGCTGATGACGGGTTCTAGTATTCCCTACCAGGACTATGACCCCGACTTGGCCCAGGCTCTCTTGGAGATTTTGACAACCCCCAGTCGGGCGGATTTTCTGGTCTGTCTTCCGGATGTCTTCCAACAGTTGGAGCGTTACAATTCCAATGCGGTGCATTTTTGGCAGCAGCATTTTGCGCGTTACCAGACCTTCTACCAATAGCACTGCCAATCACCTTGGTATGGTTCAACCTTTATTTCTAGGCCTTATATTGATTTGCTGGACAAAGGGCAAGCGGCGGCTTCTTTTCAGGCCTTGAAGGCTCTGTGGCAAGGGCGAGATGTCTTACTCGTGGAGGGGGAAACGTCCCGCTCGGGCGTTGGCAATGACCTTTTTGCTGGAGTAGGCTCCTTGGAGCGGATTATCTGTCCTTCGCGGAACGCTTTTGCCCATTATGATGCAATTCTAGAAGCTGTTCGCTCTAGGGCGGAAGATCGGTTGATTTTGGTCATGTTGGGTCCGACGGCCAAGGTGCTGGTGCGGGATTTGCATGCAGCAGGTTATCAGGCGCTGGATCTGGGGCATATTGATTCGGAGTACGAATGGTTCCAAATGGGGGCGATCCACAAGGTTAAGTTGGAGCATAAGCATACGGCGGAGTTTAATTATGGGCACCTCTAAAAACTAATACTCATTGAAATTCAAAATCTGAAAAAAGCCATTCTCTATGGACAATAGATTTTAGATCAGACCAATGCAA
>NZ_JAOBSU010000131.1:0-3984 GCF_025447695.1 Streptococcus danieliae
TCTGAACCGCCCGAAGAAATCTTAGAATCAATCTCATCCACCTTCTCAGCAATATATGTTACAGTCCTTAGAATTTCATTAAGGGCTGTTTTTTCTAGTTCGTTCATATTGACCTCCTAAAAAAATAGATTCCAAATCACGATACCCCAAACAACACCTAGGGCAATCCAGCCGCCGACTTTCCAAAATTTATCTTTCTTCATTTGTGTTCACGAAAGCGATATGCTACACTATTAGTAGGTCTAGGGGCTTGAGCCCCTGTTCCTACTTCATAGCCGAACTCTTATTTAAATAAGAGTTGAAGTATAACTGCGATTAAACCGATAATCGCTGCTAACACTGTGGCTCTTGGTTGTGTCAACCAAGGGTCTTTTTTGTGATTGTGCATATCGCCTTCTCCTTTCTTTTTGTTAGGTCTTCCCTGACCTTGATTATATTTTATCTCACTTTGAGATAAAAGTCAATAACTTTTTATCTCTTTTTGAGATTTTTTTATTTATTTTTTTATCCCATTGGGGTATAATGTAAGAAAGGGGAGGGATTTAACTATGAATATTCTTGGTGATTCGATTAAAACAATTAGGAAATCAAAAAAACTTACTCAAAAACAATTAGCTGAACTAACCGGATTCAAGCAAAATACTATTTCAAATCACGAAAATGGAAAACGTCAACTAGACGAGAAAGATATAAGAATCTATGCTGAAGCCTTAGAAATTCAGCCTCAAGAGCTATTTGATTTATCCTCTGGATTGAATCAAATTTCAAATCCATCTACAAAAGATACCCCACTCCCCTCCTCTGTCAGTAAACTCAATACTGAACTTAATACAGAAAATCACGCGCAGTGGGTCAACTATGGCAATGAACTACTAGAAGAACAGAACTTAGTTCAAGAAGAATCTACATTTTATCGACCGAGTCCCCAGCGTGATGAACGTTTTACTACTCTGACGGATCAATACCGCCGACTGAACCCTTCAAGACAGGAAACTATCAGAGACAAGGTCCAGGAGGAAATCAAAGAGCAGAATATCGTCAGGCTTGAAGATATTAGAAAAAGAAACGATATTCTATCTCATTCGGATAGTTCCGAGGTCGAGGAAATTGGACTTTATGGAGAGGTATCAGCAGGAACAGGACTCTGGCTCTCAGACGAAACAATTGAGACAATTTTATACCCTAAACCAGTCCCTGGACATGACATTGCTTTGAGAGTTAAGGGAAACTCCATGGAGCCTTTGTTCCAAGATGGCGAAGTTGTCTTCGTCCGGAAAACTCAAAGTGTCAACAGTGGACAAATTATCATTATCATAGTCAACA
Source organism: Streptococcus danieliae (assembly GCF_025447695.1). Lineage (NCBI taxonomy): Bacteria > Bacillati > Bacillota > Bacilli > Lactobacillales > Streptococcaceae > Streptococcus > Streptococcus danieliae. Next base: position 1,324 of record NZ_JAOBSU010000131.1, read on the forward strand.
ACGAAGCTTATATCAAGAAATTGTATAAACGTCATGACGAAGTCAGGCTTATATCACTAAACTCAGACTATGATGACATTGTTTTGACAGAGTACGACCAAATAGAGGTCGTCGGAATTGTAGTGTTATAAATCGAAGGAGATATTCATGGCAAAGATAAAATTTTATATAATAAAAAATTTAAAGAAACCATTATTTTGGTCAACTACCATCCTTGGCATATTCAGCTTATTCTTGTTTGGCCGAGCAACCTACCTCGCTACGAAACTCTACAACATGGATGAAGCTTTAGCTGAATATTCTCTTTATTACGATGAAATATCTAAGGATATTTACAGACAGGATTCATCGTTATCAGAAGAAGAAAGTTCCTCGAGTTCAAACTCTTCGTCTAGTTCTTCTTCACGCTCCTCTACATCAACATCAAGTTCTTCTTCTGCTTCTAGTTCTTCGTCTACTTCATCATCGAGTAGTACCTCTACTGAGTCTTCGTCCAGTTCAACATCCACCAGCTATAAAACTATATACGAAAGTGACGCAAAGGAATTTGCTACTTACTTTAAGCAACAACTTAATCAAACACTAGCAGACTCTGGTGTCTCTGAGAATCTACATGTCGAATACACAGGTACAGAATTAATTTATGTCATTGTTCCACAACAATACAAATATTACGACGATAAAGATATTCAATATCTCGCAGATAGTATTTTCTCAGCCAAAAATTCCCTCTTTAAAAAATGGGTCGAAGAAAACGGATTTAGTTCTTTAAATAAATCACCATCATTAACTGTAGAAACTCCCGATGGAGCTGATTTAGCTGAAGAAGATAGATGGACTAATACCATGAAATTAGTAAAATAACCGTACGTAATCCCATACGGTTAGACTGGTTGTCAACTAATAGTTGACTGTTGAATCTACTTAAAACTACTTAAAATTTATTCAAAATTGACTTGCTGACGTCAGCAAAAGGCTCTACTAGCAATTTTACTGGCGTCAGGAAAATTATTCTGAATCTATTTAATGAAACTTTATCTAATAGGAGAAAATTATGTGCCAACACACAACCGAAATAATTGAACACAATTTACCTTGCAACTGCCATCGGAGACGTGAATGGATAAATGTAAACGGAAAGATGACTCCGATTGAATTCTCTACTCATCCAGACGCTCCACCAATGTCTGAAGAAGAGAAAAAGAAGATTGCAATGATAATTCAAACTTACCATGATAGTAAGGAAACAAAGTCAACAGACCAGCGCTGATCCCAAAACAAAAAACTCCTCCACACTCTCACCGACCAAAGCGAAGTGTGAAGGAGAAAATGATTAGACAATAAAAGCTTGCGCTGCAACTGCCGCCAAAGCTTTTACTATACCTATATTCTATCAAAAAGCGAGGTAAAAAACAATGTATCCTGAAGAGTTACCAAATGGCAAATACAAATGGACCCTAGACTTTAAGGATCCATTGACCAACAAAAGAAAACGGATCAGCATCACCTTAGACAGCAAAAGCAAAAAAGCTGAAAAGCAAGCCAGGGCCATTCTTGAAGCTCGTAAAGAAGAACTGCTATCAGAGAACAAAGATTCTAAAGATTTAACTTTCCATGAATTTTACCAAGAATTTTTGAATGATTGGTCTAAAAATGTAAAAGATAGCACTGTAATCGTATGGAAACACGACATGAAAAGATTTCTTAATCAAATTGATAACAATGTCCTCCTGGTAAAAATAAACCGTCGATACCTTCAAGGGATTTTTGACAATATGGAAAAAGATGGCCTAAGCTCAGAATTTTTAAATAGAATACTCTATAAAGTGAAACAAATTTTTAAAAAAGCCATTGAATATGAATACATCGATAAAAACCCAGCAACTCATGTCTCAGTCAAAAAAATCAAAAAGAAAATCGAAAATGGAAAAATTGAATATCTTGAAAAAGAGCAAGTGAGGGCAATAGTTTTGGAATTACAGAAAATCAACCAACCATCCATCGCTAATTTAATTATGCTACTCTATCTAACAGGTATGCGAATCGGTGAAGCTTTGGCTCTGGCAACTGACGATATAAATTTTGAAGAACACACTATTTCCATCACAAAAACCTGGAGCGAGGTGTCTTTAAAAATTACCAGACCCAAAACCGGAAAATCTGTCAGAACTATTTCAACATCGCCAACTATTGAACAAATACTTAGAGAACAGATATCAGTCAGTGGCGATGGAACTCTTTTCCAGTCAAAACAAAAAAGACAACTAAGAATAGCCATGGTAAACAATCTATTAAAAAAAACCTGCCAAGTTATCGGGATTTCTCCAGTCACATCTCATGTTTTTCGCCACTCTCATATCTCTATGCTAGCAGAGCTCGGAATTCCGATAAAAGCAATCATGGACCGCGTAGGTCACTCGGACTCTACCACTACTTTAAAGGTCTATTCCCACGTAACTGATAAAATGTCAGAAAACCTAGTAAGTAAAATTGAGAATAACTATGCCACTTTTATGCCACTTAATTAAAACATACTAGCTATAAATGTTGTCAAATCAACGTTTATAGCTAGTTTTGGTATAAAATCTATAATTATAGCAAAAAAAAGCCAAAAAAGCACGTTATTCAATGGATTCAAGCAGGTCAACCTCAAAAATAAAT
>NZ_JAOBSU010000132.1:0-3979 GCF_025447695.1 Streptococcus danieliae
CACCTCAGAAAAGTATTGCCCAGTTATGACAATTTTCTGGATGCTTTGTTGTCTTGTTCTTGTTTCAAATGACTATAGAACCTCAAGAAGTCAATTCCTGACTTCTTGAGCCTCCCTCTCTATAGATTTTGATAAATTGTCCATAGACATCACCCTCTCTATCGAAAATCTAGAGCCACCGTCTTCACTTTTCTACGAGAGTTATTCTAGCATCTTTCTTTCCAAAAGTATCAGATGAACTGGGTACTCTTGTTATTCCTTCAAAAGTTGCTACAATTATAACTAGTAGGAAAAGAGGTAAATATGAAAACGATTGATGTTGTTGCAGCTGCTATCTTGAAAGACGGAAAAATATTCTGTGCCCAAAGACCAAGCACAAAAAATCTAGGAGGCTATTGGGAATTTACAGGTGGAAAAATTGAGGCTTCAGAAGATCCAGAATCTGCTTTAATTCGAGAAATCAAAGAGGAATTAAAATCTGAGATTAAAATCCTTGAATACCTCAATGAAGCATCCTATCAATATGAGTTTGGCACTGTTCGCATGAAAACCTATCTAGCTTCCTTACAGTCAGGAGATTTAGAGCTCGTCGAACACCAAGATTCAAAATGGCTCTACCCTAGTGAATTAACGACCCTGGACTGGGCACCTGTTGATATTCCAGCTGTTCTATTATTACAATCGAAAGGAGTGGACTCACCATAAGCCCACTCCTTTTCTATTTTTCAGTAATGTATCGATAAAGTGAATCATCGACAGATTGTTGCAACTCAAATACCATTGATACAATAGACTCTCCGTTTCTCTCTGTTTCTTGAGCTGTCCCTTCAAGAACTCCTAGAGGGCCTAAATAATAGAACTCCCCTCCCTCGGAGTCATCTTTGATGACAAATAACTCTAATCTTAAGCCAGATTCTTTAGCCCCAAGAATTTGTTTAACATCCGCAGAATCCAGACTCCGTTTATTTTTAGAAAACCACTTGAGTGTCTTTTCGCTTAGAAATTCATCTTCGTATTTAAGAGTTTCACTGATATCATCAGCTTTATGATAGGTTACAAAAATTGGACAGCTGTTGCTAAATTTGTCAATTTTATAGCCCCCAATATTTAAAGGCGGTTCATCTTTTTCAAAATTCATCAACTTTAAAACATCCCGTCTACTATAACGTTGACCAATAGTAAAGATGTTCGGATAAGCAAGATTCTTTCTCAAAGCTACATCAATAATATCTTTGTAGAAATCCAAAAAAGTCTGATTCTTGAATGCTTCCTTTAATGAATCCGAACAAATGTAGCTGTCATCCACTAAGATTACAAGCGGATCCTCACCATAGATTTTTTTCTCTGCCCCTTTCAAAAATTGCAGAGCCAGGACACGTTCCATTGACGCTAAAACAGCGTCTGTATCAGAATGCCCATTCTCAACAAGAAGCTGCTTCAAGTCGCTTTTAGAAATACTTCCCCTGAGCATCAATTCCTGTAACAACAAAGCTTCGTGAATTCTTTTCCCTGTCAAAATTTCAAAGGTCAAGAACTGTAATACTAAGGCCTCATTTTGAGACAAAAGGACTTGTTCCGTTGAAAACTTTTCCACAACTTGATGATAGGACTTAAAGGCATTATTCTCAAAAAATGTTACTGGATCCAGTTGATTACTATTCAGAAAATCCATCATCATCGGAACTCGTCCCAGCCGATTTTCCAATTCCTTAAAAGAGTTCCGTAAAACGGCCATGGAAGAAAAGTTTGTATTAGCAATAGCGGCAAAGATTTGCTTCTTAGCTACTTCTTCAAAGTTTACAGTTGTCAGCCCTTTAACCGCTGCAGCTTCCCTAACTTCACGACGATAATTTTCTTTATTCATCGAATGATCGCCAAACAAGGCAATCGGAATCAAATAGTTATTTTTATAATTCCCAATAAAATCGATAATTGTAACATATTCCTTATCGGGATGTTTCCGAAGACCACGCCCCAACTGTTGGACAAATACAATACTCGACTGTGTATTCCGAAGCATCACAACTTGGTTAATGCTCGGAATATCAATCCCTTCATTGAAAATATCCACAGTGAAAATATAAAATAAACGCCCTTCTTCTAGGTCTTTCACAACTTGTTGACGAGTCCGAGAATCATCACCGCTCAAAGCCCTGGAAGGCCACCCGTTCTCTGTAAAAAGTCTAGCCAGCTCCGCTGCTTCCTCTTTACGTGAACAAAAGATTAGTCCTCTCACTTGTTGGCCAGAATGACCATAATAATCAATTTTCTGAATCAAATGTTGCAGTCGTGTTGATGAAATCAGGCTGTTGAAATCCGTTTTATCATCTAGCAGCTCTCCATCTACATGAATATCTGTCACTCCATAATAGATAAAAGGACAGAGGAGATCGTTCTCCAATGCTTCTTGAAGCCGAATTTCATAAGCAACTTGATAGTCAAATAATTCATAAATATTTTGACCATCCGTACGCTCTGGTGTAGCAGTCATTCCCAGTAAAAAATCAGGTTCAAAATAGTCCAGAATTTTCTTATAAGAATTTGCACCTGCCTTGTGTACTTCATCAATCAGAATATAATCAAAATAATCCGAAGCAAAACGTTTCAAGTGATCGTCACGTGACAAGGTCTGAATCGTCGCAAACAAATAGGGAATAGTATCAAAGTTCAAGCCCGGTCTATAAATGGCACCCTGCCCATCTTCAAATCCAATAACTTCTTGAAAACTTTCCAAAGCTTTTTCTAGAATCTGTTCGCGATGCACTAGGAATAGAAACCGATCTGGCCTGTAATTTCTAACATCGAAAGCTGAAAGATAGGTCTTCCCTGTTCCCGTAGCACTGATCACCAAAGACTTCTTCTCTCCGAGCAGGCGCTTATTTTGTAGGGCAGCCAAAGCAGCTTCCTGCATTTTATTAGGCTGTAATTGTGTGACATAACTCGATTTTGCGGACTCTTCAACCTCAACGACAAGTTTAGGTTTTCTTTTATGACTGTATTGTTCAATAACATCCTCGGTTAGAACCGTCGATTGATTCCAAATCCTGAAAAATTCAGACTTACTTGCTGAAATGAGCTCTCCGTGCTCTGTTGATGTTAATTTAATATTCCATTCATAGTTTTTCTTCAAAGCATTCCCAGTTAGATTGGAACTCCCGCTGATTAAAACTTGCCTCACCCCTTGATCAATGAGGTAGACCTTTGCATGCAGCTGCAAAGCTTCCGGCGCTAAACGAACCTCAACATTTTTCAATTTTAATAAATCCTTCATCGCCAAAGGATCATTAAAATCTAAATAGGGCGAAATCAAAATTTTACCCGTAACCCCTCGATCATTCAGGTCCGATAATTGACTCTTAATCAAGGCAATTCCCGATTGGGTCACAAAGGCCACCGAAAAATAAAAACTCTCCGCCTTAGCCAACTCTTCCTGCAAATCCAGCAAAACATACCGTTGCTTCTCATCCTGATTGATTAGTAGCTTGGGGGCGTAGGCCTGATTCTGACCATACTGATTATGGATAAAACTAAATCTCAAGGAATCCAATAAATTCTTCTCGAACTGGTTACTTACAGTCATTCAACATCCCTTTCATAACTATTTTCAGACACAATCCGTTTAAATGCGCTAAAACAGCCATTGTCTTTCTTCCATCTTCTCTTCATTATATCGAAAAGAAAGCCATGATTTCAAATGGAATCATGGCTTTCTTTGGGGGGTGATTTGGGAAGGAGAGTATTATCCACATTCAAAAGAATAGATTTACTTTTCTTTATCATGAAAAGTCTCTGACAACTTGTAATTACAGCAGACAGAACATCCTTGAAATTCTAAGATATAAATAATTTTAATTAAGATAAGTATTTATTCACGACAGCTATTTTGAGAGTGTACAATATCCTGTGTAAACGCAAAAAAGGAATAAATCCTGTTATAGTAGAGTTAGACTAAAAATACTACTAGAAAGATTTATTCCCA
>NZ_JAOBSU010000133.1:0-3931 GCF_025447695.1 Streptococcus danieliae
TTACCGTGGCGATTTTTCTTTTTATACTCTTCTATTCCCTTGGTATACATCGGATCAGAGACAACGGGAATGATTCATTTTAAATATGCGAAAAACCTGAGACTCCAACCACTCCGGCACGAGTCCCAGGCTTTTACAAACACCACTTAAAGTGATGCCATCATTTCTTTCAACTGATCCTTGGTGTGCACACCAGCTACCTGTTTCACAACCTCTCCGTCCTTCTTAAACATCAAGGTTGGGATTGACATAATTCCGAATTCACGCGCAGTTTCTGGGTTTTCATCAACATCCATTTTCACGATCTTCAATTCAGACTCATCAACTTCGCCTGCCAATTGCTCCAAGATTGGAGCCTGCATGCGGCAAGGACCACACCAAGTTGCCCAGAAATCAATCAACACAAGACCTTCTTGAGTCTCTTCAACAAAATTTGCATCAGTCACACTTTGTACCATATCAATAGCTCCTTTTTTGTTCTTGCTACTAGTTTACACCAATTTCGGAAATAATGATAGAATTTGATTCCCGATTCCGATACTGAATCCACACTAACCTTCGAGAAAAAAGTTTTATTTAAAAATTGCGATGGTCACTCCTGACCCTCCAGCATTCTGTGGCGCATAGGCAAAGGACTTGACCTGTTTATTCCGGCGCAGGTAATTCTGAACGCCCTCACGAATCACTCCAGTCCCAATCCCGTGGATAATATCCACCTGGGCCATATTATTCAACAGGGCTTGATCAATAAAGGCGTCCAATTCTTCCATGGCTTCCTCATAACGTTTACCCCGTAAGTCCAAGCGAGCCTTGGCTCCCTGACTCTTGCTACGTTTAAGCGTTGAGACCTTCCGAGAGGCCGGTTTCTCGGCAGCCGCTTCCTTGCCAACCGCTTCAAACTCATCCTCTTTTAAGGTCATCTTCATCAGTCCAACCTGGGCCTCCCAGCGTCCATCCTTCAAGCGCCGAACCAGATTGCCCCGCTGCCCATATTGGCTAACCAGGATTTCCATCCCGACCTTAGGAGCTTTTTTCTTTTTAGCCCGGTTGAGCACCTTATTTTTGGACAGATTGATTGTTTCTGGTGCTAATTCCTTCAGCTTCGCCTTGGCTTCAATAACCTGGTGGGGCTTGAGTTCAGCTCCTGCTTGTAAGTTTTTCAGGATCTGCTCACTCTCTTCCGTGGCCTTGGCCACAATCTTCTGAGCCTCTTTCCGCGCCTCATTTAGCTCGGCTTCTTGCCCACGTTCCAAATCCACATAGAGTTTTTTCAGAGCCCGATTAAGCTTGTAGTTTTCTTGCTCCAGGTCACGGATGGATTCCAGCCGGCGCCGACTTTCCAGAGTTTGGTCTTCCAAGCGTTGAATAATCCGTGAGACATCCTGGTCCTGGTCCAATTGCCCCTCTGCTTGGGCCACAATCACCTCTGCCAAGCCTAACCGTCTGGTAATTTCAAACGCATTGGACCGGCCCGGTACGCCCTGCATAAAGCGATAGGTTGGGCGGAGGCTCAGGGTGTCAAACTCCATGCTGGCATTTTCCACTGCTTGGGTCTCAATCCCGTAAGCTTTAAGCTCTGGGTAGTGGGTGGTGGCCATGGTTTTAATGCCCCGTAAGCGGAGATCTTCTAAAATTGCGATGGCCAGGGCCGCCCCCTCTTGCGGGTCCGTCCCTGCTCCCAATTCATCAAAAAGAACAAGCGAAAAGGGACCGGCCTGCTGGAGGATCTGGATAATATTGGTCATGTGACTAGAGAAGGTCGATAGACTTTGCTCAATCGACTGTTCGTCACCAATATCCGCAAAAACCTGATCAAAAAGACCAATTCGACTGCCCTCGGCTGCCAGAATCGGCAGACCAGCCTGCCCCATTAACTGAGCCAAGCCCAAAGTCTTAAGCATCAGGGTTTTTCCCCCTGTGTTGGGACCCGTCATCACAATACTAGTCAAATCCTTCCCAAAATGCAGGTCATTGGCTACAGGCTCTTCCAGGAGGGGATGGCGTACTTGGAGCAGGCGGATATCATTCTGGCTCGAAATGGTTGGGATGTGGGCGTCCCGATCCCGCATATACTGGTACTTGGCCCCCAAGAAGTCAAAATGCCCCAAAAGCCAATGGTTGTTTTGAAAGGCCTGTACCTGAGGACGGAGGAGATTGGCCAGTTCGCGGAGAATGCGCCGGATTTCGTAACGCTCTTCTGCCTCGAGGCCAGCAATGTCTTCATTGATTTGGATCAACTCACGCGGTTCAATGTAGACCGTATTTCCGGTCGCAGAAATATCCTGGACAATCCCTTGCACCCGATTGCGGAAACTCTGCTTGACTGGCAAGACATGGCGGCCATTCCGGCTGGCAAAGAGTGGATCTGCCAAGTAATCTGCCTTCTTCTTAAGCAACTCCTGCATGGTCTGGCGCAAGTCCCGATCGGCCTGGCGCAAGCGGCGGCGGATTCGCAACAAATCCTCACTGGCAAAATCCTCAATCGTCCCATTATCGGCAATGGCCTGCAGGGCACCTTGGAATTGCGGGAAGGTCTCCAAATTTTCAAAATAAACTGCCAGATGCGGAAGACTGACATCTTCCAAGTCTAGGTAAAAATCTTTGAGCACCTGACTGGCTCTTAGCAGGGCCTTAATATCTTGAAAATCATCCAGGTTTAATTCCGCCTCCAGCTGCAGGCGTTTCAAGCTGGGGGTCAAATCCCCGAGACTGGTCATAGGCAAGCTATAACCTGCGGTCCCAAGATTTTCAATATCCCGCAACTGATCAAAGGCTTGCTGGATATCTTTTTGCTGAGTCATAGGTTTCAAATTCGCTAAGGTTTTCTGCCCTTCTACCGTCCGTAGATAGGAGGCAAAAGCGCTTTTGACTTCTGAAAACTCCAAACTTTCATATATTTTTAAATTCATCACTTCTCCAAAAATCTAAAAAGAAAGAGCCTGTCGCCAAACTCTTCCATCTTGTTTACAAACTTCCCAAAACACTGTTCACCCAAAGTTGGCGTAAAAGCAAGCGGCTAAATGGGGAGAGATTCATCATAAATTGCACCAAAAAACTGGAGCTGAGCAAATCTTGCACCACGGGAAGGGGAACGGTCGCCAAAATAAAGATGACCATCTCCACTCGATACCAGGTCAGAAGTAGGGATAGACCGCCCGATAGGAGTGAGGCCGGTAGACTGTCCCAGGTCCATTTCCAAGGGAAAAAGATGAGAAAGGTCCCCAAAATGCGGCCAAGAAGCCAAACCAGGCTAAAGGCCATCAGAAAGCCTAGACCACTATAGAAAACCTGATCCAGGTCAAACAAAATGCCCGACTCAAAAAAGAGGACCTGACTGCCACGAACTGGATTAGCATAGGGAATCCAGAGACTCAAAAACTGGGCCGCTTGCCCATAGGTCAAGGATGCGACGATAAAGGAAATCAAAAACAGGACTGTCTGACCAAGTTGCTGGCCCAGACCTCGCTGGTAACCTAAATAAAAGTTCCAAACCAGCAGCAAAAGAAGGACTAAATCAAGCATAAGAGCACCTACTTCGCCGCTTCCTGATCTTCCTGGGCACGCTCCACTTCCCGTTTCAATTGAACGGACAAGGTATTGATTGCCAACAGGATAGCCAGAGTTTCATCGTCTGCCTTGGGCATCTGCTCCTTAAGAGCCTGGTATTTCTCCTGCGCCAGACGCTCAATCTCTTCCATAAAGAGATTGTCATATTCTGTTGTTAACGTTAGGGTTTTCTTTCCAAAAGAAAATTTATATCGATTTAAATTTGCCATAATATCACCTTTTCATCATTATAGCAGAAAGGAAGAGCCTTGTCATTTGCCAAAAGGAACTCGAATCATTCCCGTTGTCTCCCGAGTTTATCAGTTTAAAAAAGACAAAGGATAGCTAACCCCTTGTGTACCAAGGAGTTTGGCCATCCTTTTTG
>NZ_JAOBSU010000134.1:0-3776 GCF_025447695.1 Streptococcus danieliae
GAACATGTCTTTGGCTTTATTGAAAACACTATGAAAGGCAGTACATTTCGGGGTATTGGATTTAAGCGTGCCAAGACGAATGTCACACTCACAAATCTGATGTACAATATTTGTCGTTTTGAACAGATCAAACGACTGAATTTGAATACATGGGCTTAGTGCGCCCAAAAATCAGAATTCTCCCGATAATCGGGATAGAAAAGTAGGAAATACAGGGACTTTTGCTGGAAATTAGAGGACAAGAGTCCCTTCTTTTTTATATGACGGAATACTTCTGGTTTTTAGAAGTGCCCTTTAGCAGCCTCAAGAGCGGAATTTAAGTCCCTAAAGAGGCTTCAGGATTTTCGCTGTGTTCTTCAGCTTGAACTTCTTGTGCCACAATCAAGGTTGGTGCTAGCAGTAAGCTACTAACGACGAAAGTCTTTTTCATGTCTACTCCTTATGTTTTTTATGTTTACCAACCTATTATAAATTTGTTTCACGAATTGTCAAGCTCCTACAAGTGATTCGTTGTCAGCGATTTCTCTCATTTGGAGATTGAGTCCGTAGAGAACAAGTAAAAATCCCCCACCGATTTTTCAGTAGGGGATAGGTCTTAAGGAGTAAATCCCAGCATCAAACCGATCGCAGCGAGGATCAGGAGATAGCCTTTTTCTTCTTGGGTATAAAAGGAGTATAGGAGGCTTCCCAGGGCATAAGCCAGCACTCCGAAAAGGCTGAAGTGGAAGGAAAAGAGGTTAAGTGTCTGTAGCATGGATCCTAAAATCCCGTACAGGACGAGGGAACAGGCTAGGATTTTTAGATGTCTCATAGGTCACCTCCGATTCATAAGAACTTCTTGCTATTATAATAATGCAAAAATGAGTCATTTGCTACTGATAAGAGTGGAAATGAGAAGCTATTTTTAGGAACATGAATCGACCTTCTTGACATTTTATGTCTACGAGTGTAAACTACAAATATAGACTACATTTGTAAACGAAAAGGAGCAATCATGAAAGCAATGATGTCACAGGCAGAGTGGCAGGTGATGCGAGTCCTTTGGGCTCATCCAGGTAGCGGAAGCAGTCAGATTATTGACTTTCTGCAAGCGGACTTTGACTGGAAACCGAGTACGGTCAAGACTCTCTTGACCCGGCTCAAAGATAAGGGACTGATTGAGGCTCAGGCTGACGGGAAACGCTTTGTCTACCGAGCTTTAGCCAGTGAGGAACAGGAATTGGACAAATTGGGCCGAGAGTGGTTGGCGAATCAGTGCCAGACCAAGCATGGTCAGCACCTCTTGCAGCTCTTGCAACAAGCCAGCCTGACCCAGTCGGATTTGGAGCGTTTGATTGCCTGGGCCCAGGAGGCTCAGGTGACAGCTCCGGTTGATTTGGCCTGCAACTGTTTGCCGGGTCAATGTGATTGCCATGCTTAGAAGGAGGTTAGAATGGAAGAACGTTTATATCAAGTGAGTGGGATGACCTGTGCTTCCTGTGCTCTGACGGTGGAAACAGTGGCCGGCCAACAGGAGGGAGTAGCGGTTGCCCAGGTAAATCTGGCGACAGAAAAGTTAACCTTAAAAACCACTGGGGATTTTAAGGCCAGCGACTTGGAAGAGGCGGTGGCGAGTCTGGGTTATAGTCTCAAAGAGCAGCGGCTGGAGTGGGATGCGAAACAAGGCCAGTTGCAAGAAGAAGACAAGCAGCGTCGCTTGGAGGCTGAACGCAAGCGCTTGCTAGCCACAGCCGTTCTAACCCTGCCCTTGCTTTATGTGGCCATGGGTGCCATGTGGGGTCTGCCCCTTCCCAGTTTTCTAAGAGCAGAAGGTCCTTTTGTCCTCTTTCAATTGCTGGTGACAACGGCTGTCCTTTATCTGGGACGTGGTCTTTACCAGCGTGGTTTCCGGAATCTCTGGCAGGGCCACCCCAATATGGACAGCCTGATTGCCCTTGGCACAGCTGCCGCCTATCTCTACTCCACCTATGGTAGCTGGCAGGTTTTACAGGGTCAAAGCCATTTTGCCCATCACCTTTATTTTGAATCAGCTGCGACCATTATTTTCTTTGTCTTTTTGGGAAAATATTTAGAAGCGAGAGCTAAACAAGAGACTTCCCGTGCCCTAAAAGGGCTAGGTCAGTTAGCCCCGCAGGAAGCCCGGCGCGTCGGAGCGAACGGGCTAGAGCTGGTTGCGACTAAGGATTTGCAGGTCGGAGATCGGGTCCGGGTCCTGCCGGGGGATTCCTTCCCGGTGGATGGAACGGTCTTGTCTGGCTCTGGCTATGTGGATGAGTCCATGATGACGGGGGAAAGTTTTCCTATTTATAAGGAGGCTGGGCAAGCGGTTTGGGCTGGCAGTCTCAATCAGACCGGGAGTCTGGATTATGAGGTAACCCATGTCGGTGGAGCAACCCTGCTGGCGCAGATTATCAGGCTGGTTGAGGAGGCCCAGGCTCAGAAGGCTCCGATTGCGGCCTTGGCCGATCGGCTAGCGCGTTACTTTGTGCCCCTGGTCCTAGGACTAGCTCTGTTGGCGAGTTTGAGCTGGTACTTCTTGGCAGGGGCCAGTCTGGAATTTGCCCTTTCGATTTTTATTGCTGTTTTGGTGATTGCCTGCCCCTGTGCCCTTGGTTTAGCGACACCGACAGCCATGATGGTGGCTACTGGGCGGGGTGCCCAAAAAGGAATCCTGCTCAAGTCTGGTCCGGCTTTGGAAGCCTTGGCCCAGGTGGATACGGTGCTCTTGGATAAGACAGGGACCGTCACAGCTGGCCAAATGCAGCTGACCGATTTAGAGCTTTGGGCAGGGGAGTCGCGGGAAGAGGTATTAACCCTTCTAGCGTCCGCCGAAAGCCATAGCGAACACCCGATTGCCCAGGCTCTAGTCCAGGCGGCAACTGAAGCAGGCTTGACTTTGCGCCAAACGATGGATTTCCAGGCCCAGGTCGGGCGAGGGATCGAGGCCAAAGTGGACGGCCAGCGCGTGCTGGTTGGGACCAGGCGGTACTTAGAAGAAGAGGGGCTGGTGCTACCCGAGGAGCTAGACCTCGAGGCTTGGGAAAAGGCCGGTAAGACCAGTCTCCTACTGGCCCGCGAAGACGTCTTGCTGGCAGCCTTGGCAGTTGCCGATCCCATTAAGGAGACCAGCCGCCAAGCCATCTCCAAGTTAGACCAATTGGGCTTGGAAGTGGTGCTGCTAACCGGTGACAAGGAAGCTACAGCTCGGGCTATTGCGGAGGAAGTAGGAATTTCCAAGGTTGTGGCACAGGTCCTCCCCCAGGATAAGGCTGCTCAAGTTGCTAGCTACCAAAAACAAGGCAAAGCTGTCGCTATGGTTGGAGACGGCATCAATGATGCCCCAGCTCTGGCTCAAGCCCAAGTCGGCATCGCCATGGGCACCGGAACCGACATCGCCATGGATGCTTCTGACCTCGTGCTCCTCCAAGGCGATCTGGTTCGTCTAGCTGATGCAATCAGCCTCAGCCGGGCTACCCTGCGGATCATCAAAGAAAATCTTTTCTGGGCCTTTATATACAATATCATTGGAATCCCAATCGCCATGGGCCTCCTCTACCTGTTCGGCGGCCCCCTTCTCAACCCAATGTTGGCAGGACTAGCCATGAGCCTGTCCTCTGTATCCGTTGTTTTAAACGCCCTTCGCCTAAACTGGAAATAAAGGAGAACCCTATGCAACAAGAAATTCAACTCGCAGGACTTATACTTAACAAAAAACAAAATCTGAATTATAATAGATAGTATGAAATTCACACAAGATCAAATTAAAGAATTAAAAT
>NZ_JAOBSU010000135.1:0-3602 GCF_025447695.1 Streptococcus danieliae
TTGTTTTTTGGCAATTTCTGATGATTTTTTAGCTATTTACACGGAGTTGTTTGAGGTATGAATAATTTGGGATAAAATAAAAACAAGAAGATTGATCGAAAATAGGAAGTTCTTGCCAAAAAGTAAAAGAACTTGCAGCGAGGGCGGGCAAAAACGAATATAGGTCCCCAGCGAGGGAGAGGCCACAAAGAGCGATAAAAGATTGTAGTCCGTCAGCAAGAGCAAACTGAGACCCAGCAGGGGTACCCAATACTTCCGATTTTTCTACCATTTGTCAACCATTTTTCTAAAAATTAGCCAATTTATTTGGCAGAGTGGTGCCTGCTGAGCCTAGTTGGCAAGCTAAGAGAAGGGGATTGTGTGTCAAGGCCTTGAGCGTTAGCGTGCCTTTACACGGAATCCCTCTTCTCTTACAATAGGCTAGCTCACAGGCAACTTTTGATGATTTTACCTATAACTTAAGACCAAATACCTAAAAAATAGTACACTGAAACAGCACCTTGACTTTCAATTTTTTTCGCAAGGTGCTACAATAGTATGGCACAATCATTCTTTATCTATTTTTCTACGGTATTTAGGCGTGAAAACTATATGATATTTGCACATCCATTTGGTATGTGATAAACTGTAACTGGTTTTAGCCATTTCTTTTCCCCCTTTATCTAACCTGAACAATTAGATTATATCAGGAAAAAGAAATGGAAGCTCAAAGCCTTGTCAGCCACCAGCATAGCTGGTGGTTTTCTTGTTTTTCTCTTCGAGAAAAACTGGCTAGAAGCCATAATAAAAGGGAGTGGGACAGAACTAATTTTTTTCAAAATTAGTTCGTAGTCCCACCCCCGCAAGGTTGATTAGGTCGGGTTCGGAGTCCTCTCAGCGAGTCAGGAATTGACTCGCTGAGCCTATGATATGGACGAACATGAAATGTTCGCTATCAAGCGAACGATTGGAGTTTGCTTCGCAAACAAGATTTGGTACTCTCTAACAGCATACAATGCTGTTAGACCCAATCAACTACTGCGTCAAAGGTATTTTGCTAATCATAAAGAGAGAGGCTAGACTTTTGTCCCAGCCTCTTTCTTCATAGTTAAGCTTGCCAATGTTTAGCTGGATCAAAGGCTTGGCCGACAGGGGTAGCCTCTGGCAATTCGATAATCCCGCGTTTTTGTGGGGCATTTGGAAGAGCCAATTCACGGGGGCTACACATCATACCAAAGCTATCCACACCTCGAAGCTGACCTGGGAAAATCAAGTTCCCCTTAGGCATCATGGCACCTGGAAGCGCCACAATCGTTTTCAAGCCCACACGCGCATTCGGAGCACCAGCCACAATTTGAACAGACGCGTCTTGCCCGATAGCAACCTGACAGATATTCAAGTGGTCACTGTCTGGATGAGCTTCCATCTCCACAATCTCACCCACCACAAAACGAGGGCTGGCAAAGTTGGCCACGCGTTCTTCGAAACCTTCGGCTTCCAACCAAGCATTCAAAACTGCAAGGTCCGCCTCCGACAGGTCCATCTGTCCGCTTCCTTCCAGCTGTAAGTGCTCACTCACTTGGAAGAAATTCCAAGCCACAAGCTCCTGATTATCAACCCGACTCACACGCGCAATCGCACCTTTTTTCGTCACTTCAACAGCCTGTCCCTGAGAATCAGCAACAAGAACCATCAATACATCTCCAACACCCTGTGGATTATAGGTAAATAACATAAACTCCCTTTCTTCTCTTAGACTAACCCGTCTAGGAAAGCCTCGATTTCCTCTTTTGTTTTTCGATCTCGACTCACAAAGCGCCCCAGCTCCTGTCCTTTTTCCACAACCACAAAACTCGGAATCCCATAAACATCCCATAGTTTTGCCACTTCTAAATATTGATCCCGATCAATTTGGACAAAGGTCAAAGAAGGGTAGGCAGCTTCGATACTAGGCATATGCGGCTGGATAAAACGGCAGTCCCCACACCAAGCGGCGGTAAAATAACAGACAAATTTGCCGTCACCCTTCAACAAGGTCGCAAAATCTTCCACGGACTCTGGTACAATCATGATGCCACCTCCTCAAAATAAAGCTGCTTACCAATCAAATAAAAACGGTAATGCCGGTCATCCTCCAAGAACACACCGCCTTCCAGATAATCACGGTTGGACTGGTAGAGTTCCACATACAAGGTCTCCACGCGACCCATTTCCGAGAAAAAAGCACGCACCTTGGCCGTCATCTCCTCCTGACTCCGAACCCGCACTCGGTTTTCCCGCAACTGATAGCCCGTATAGGCTAGACCAGCTAGACCCAGAAAACCTAGCAAGCCTAAGACCGACTGACTTTTTCTTTTCATACCCATAGTCTTTATTTTATCACAAGTCTACTTGTGTTACAATTTTAGGAAAGAGTCAAAAAGGAGAAGGACATCTATGAACCAACTATTTCAAAACATCCAAGAAGTCACCCAGCTCAAGGGAATTTCCGGCCACGAGGGGGCTGTTCGCAGCTACCTGCGTAACCAACTCCAGGGTTCTGTAGATCAAATCCAGACAGACGGCCTCGGCAGCATCTTCGGCCTCAAAAAAAGCCAGGCTGCAGATGCCCCCCGCGTCCTCGTCGCAGCCCACATGGATGAAGTCGGCTTTATGGTCAGCTCCATCAAAGACGACGGCACCTTCCGTGCCGTCGAAATCGGCGGTTGGAATCCCTTGGTCGTCAGTGGCCAACGCTATACCCTTATCACTCGGCAAGGACAAGAAATCCCCCTTATCACAGCAGCCACACCGCCTCACCTTCTAAGGGCTTCAGGCTCCCAAGCCAGCCTCCCTGCAATCAGTGATATTATTTTTGACGCTGGCTTTACAGACAAGGCCGAAGCCGAGGCCTTCGGCATCCGCCCTGGGGATACCATTGTCCCAGATAGCCAAACCATCCTCACCGCTAACGGTAAAAATGTTATCTCCAAGGCTTGGGACAACCGCTACGGAATTCTCATGATTAAAGAAGCAGCCCAAGCCCTGGCTTCAGAAGCCTTTGACTACGACCTCTATCTTGGAGCCAATGTCCAAGAAGAAGTCGGCCTCCGCGGTGCTCACACCTCCACCACCCTCCTAGACCCATCCCTCTTCTTCGCGGTGGACTGCTCTCCCGCTGCTGACGTCTTCGGAGGCCAAGGTAAAATCGGGGAAGGCACCCTAATCCGCTTCTACGACCCAGGCCACCTGCTTTTACCAGCCATGAAGGACTTCCTCCTCGACACCGCTGAAAGCGCCGGCATCAAGTACCAATACTACGCTGGAGCTGGCGGTACCGATGCTGGAGCTGCCCATCTCAAAAACGGCGGTGTCCCATCGACCACCATCGGTGTCTGCGCCCGCTACATTCACTCCCACCAAACCCTCTACAGTCTTGATGACTTCCTGGAAGCCCAAGCTTTCTTACAAGCCCTTTTGAAAAATCTGGACCAAGCAACCATTGCTATCATTACCGGTTATCAAGACTAAGCAAAAAAACGAGCCTCCTAAACGGGCTCGTTTTTGCTTATACTTAACAAAAATCAAAATCTGAATTATAATAGATAGTATGAAATTCACACAAGATCAAATTAAAGAATTAA
>NZ_JAOBSU010000136.1:0-3593 GCF_025447695.1 Streptococcus danieliae
CAAAAAGGATGGCCAAACTCCTTGGTACACAAGGGGTTAGCTATCCTTTGTCTTTTTTAAACTGATAAACTCGGGTGTTCTTGTTTCAAATGACTATATAGATGGATACAGCAAATTTGGCTGAAAACGTTGGTGATTCCCACGAATTCATGAGTAAAAATCAGTGTAGTTCTCATCCGATAGCTTCTTAATTTAGCCGTGTTTTCTGCTTTTATGTTTTTATTCTCTTGGTTTCATGGTAAAATAGGCTATAAATAAATTGAGGTGGAATGAGATGACAGTAAAAATCAATACCCGTGATGGTCAGATTGAATTGACCGATGATGTCATTGCGACCATTGTTGGTGGTGCAGCGACGGAGATTTTTGGTGTGGTTGGAATGGCGAGTAAAAATGCCATTAAAGACAATTTCCAGGCCCTTCTAGGTCGGGAAAACTACTCCAAGGGAGTTGTGGTTCGGAGCAATGAGGCAGGTGATATCGAAGTTGATGTGTATACAGTCCTCAGTTATGGAACCAAGATTAGTGAGGTTTCACGTAATATTCAAGAACGCGTGACCTTTAGTCTGGAAAATCAACTCGGCATTACTGCTAAAGCCGTTAATGTTTATATTCAAAATATTAAAATTGTAGGAGAGTAGTCGTGGCCAATATTACAACCAGTTTATTCCAAGAAATGGTCCAGGCAGCTGCCACTCGTTTGACCAATCAAGCTGAATATGTGAACTCATTGAATGTCTTCCCTGTTCCAGATGGTGATACAGGGACCAATATGGGAATGACCATTGAAAATGGTGCCAAGGAGGTGGCGGATAAGCCAGCTCAGACAGTAGCTGAAGTAGCTAACATTTTTGCCAAGGGGCTCTTGATGGGTGCCCGTGGAAACTCAGGAGTCATCACTTCACAATTATTCCGTGGTTTCTCTCAAGGTGTGAAAGATCTAGAGGAATTGGATGGAGCTGCCTTGGCTCATGCCTTCCAGTCCGGTGTTGAAGTTGCTTATAAGGCCGTTATGAAGCCTGTTGAAGGAACTATCCTTACGGTTTCTCGTGGAGCTGCGATTGGAGCGGTTAAGAAGGCTGAAAGCAGTAACGACGCTGTGGAGGTTATGGAAGCTGCTCTTGAAGGGGCAAAGGCTGCCTTGGCTAAGACACCTGATCTACTGCCTGTTTTGAAAGAAGTGGGTGTTGTGGACTCTGGTGGCCAGGGACTTGTCTTTATCTACGAAGGCTTTTTGTCTGCCCTCAACGGTGACTATATGGCTTCTGAGGACTTTAAGGTCACACCAGCGATGATGGGTGAGATGATCAATGCCGAGCACCATAAATCTGTTGCTGGCCATGTTGCGACGGAAGATATCACCTTCGGTTACTGTACAGAGATCATGGTGGCCCTCAAGCAAGGTCCAACCTATGTTCAAGACTTTGAGTACGAAGAATTCCGCAATTATCTAAATGACCTCGGAGATTCGCTTCTTGTTGTAAATGACGATGAGATTGTCAAAGTTCACGTGCATACAGAAGATCCAGGTTTAGTTATGCAAGAAGGTCTTAAATATGGTTCTTTGGTTAAAGTAAAAGTTGACAATATGCGCAACCAGCACGAAGCCCAGATTGAAAAGGAAAGCTCCCAAGCTACAGACAGTAAAGTTCCTCGCAAGGAGTATGCCATTGTTGCAGTCGTGGCAGGTCAAGGAATGGCAGAGATTTTCCGAGCATCAGGAGCAGATTATGTTATCGAAGGCGGTCAGACCATGAACCCGTCGACAGAAGACTTCGTCAAAGCCATTGAAGAAGTCAATGCCGACCAGGTGATTCTTCTCCCTAACAACAAGAATATTTTCATGGCGGCACAATCGGCTGCAGAAGTTGTTGAGGAAGCCGCAGCAGTTGTGGAAAGCCGGACAGCCCCTCAAGGCTTGACTAGCCTTCTTGCCTTTGATCCAAGCCGGAGTTTGGAGGAAAACCAGGAGCGGATGACAGAGTCGCTAGCAGAGGTCGTCTCAGGCTCTGTTACCCATGCGGTTCGAAATACGACCATTGATGGCTTGGAAATCCGTGAAAACGACTTCCTAGCGATGGTGGAAGGAAAAATTGTAGCTTCTGATGCAGACCTTGAAACTGCTTTAGATCTCATGTTTGCGAAGATGGATTTAGCTGACAAGGAAATCTTTAGCATTTATGTTGGAGAAGAAGGATCTGAAGAATTTGCGGAGCAACTGCAAGAGAAATTGGAAGGCCAGTTTGAAGACTTGGAAGTTGAAATTTTCCCAGGTGATCAGCCAGTTTATCCTTATCTTTTCTCAGCTGAATAAAGGGTATGCCTCGAAAAGATCTCTTTTCGAGGTTTTCCCATTTTTAATGAGTTTTTTACTTTAATAAATAAGCTGACTTTGATATAATAGGGATGTACAAAGATGGCTAGCAGTTTATCAGGATCTATCTATAAAAATAGTTTAGCTTTTGTTTTCAAGTGTTTGTTTCAAAAAATTGAATAAATACGACAGCTTACTTGAATCTGCTGGGAATTGTTTGAAATTTAATTGACAAGCTGTCTAAAATGATTTACAATAAATGTCTGGAGATAATAAAATAGGGAGGATAACATGTCTAAGTCTAACTTTGAAAAAGTAGAGACAGTAGTAGGCTGGGTACGTGATAAAAAGATCACGGGTTATCGCATTTCAAAAGAAACCAACGCCCGCGAAATGTCTATTATTGCTCTAGCTCAAGGCCGTGCACAAGTAAAGAATATTTCTTTTGAGACTGCATTGGGCTTAATTGATTACTACGACAAGAATCACGAAAAGTTCGAAGATGCGTAGTCATTCCTAGCTAAAATCGGTTAGAAAAGAATTAGGATACCCTTTTTTTCTAGCTGATTTTTTGTTACTCGAAAAAGAGTTTTAGATTTTTCTTCCTCCAGGATGAAACTGGTATCCCTAGCAAAAACAGCCCTCTTGGGGCTGTTTTTGCTTATTTGAAGCCAGGGCGTTGGAAGATTCAGTAGAGGAGGGAATAGAGTGTCGACTTGACTAGCCAGAAAGAGAGCTGACTAGTTTGGTCTCTAGTTTCGCTTTTTGAATCTGTCGCATTCCCTAGCTCATTAATGATTTCATCCAAGATGAGGAGGTTTAATCGGTTGGGATGGTCAAACCGATGGCTAATCTTAGGAGCTGTAGGAGCGCTGAAATAGGCTCTTCTAGCCCTTGAACCTGCAATTGGAGTCCTGTATAGCGGAACTTGATTTCGGCTCCTAGATACAGCTGTAGAGCCGCTACTTCAATCAGAGTTTCAACCGTCAGATTGGCTAGGGTTTGATCCCTTCCTTGACAGGGACGGATGAATCCAGTTGTCAGATGAAGCAAGGTTGTTTTTTGCAAGGAGTCCGTAAATTTCTCCTTGGTGAAAACAATTTCCTCACAACCATCTGACATAGGTTGATCTTTTTGTTATACTTCCTAAAATCCAGTTTCAAGGTTAGGGATAGAGGTGCTTGCATATGCGTAAGTTGGAAGAATATAGTCGTTTAGCTTATAAACCGTATATGATATACTTGTCTTATGGCATACGGAATTGATTTTAGAAAACGTGT
>NZ_JAOBSU010000137.1:0-3451 GCF_025447695.1 Streptococcus danieliae
CTCTTGCTGGAAATTAGAGGGCAAGCGTCCCTTCTTTTTTTATATGACGGAATACTTCTGGTTTTTAGAGGTGCCCTAAGTCAGGAACCTGAAGACTTTGAAGCTGCACAGGTGCAATTAGAGGTGATGGACGAGTACTTGGTTGCAGCGGAAGCAGAGATTGATTACATGGTCAGCGTTGTTTCCAGCTATGCATCAGAAGCTGAAGAAATGACTGATGAGGAAGCCCTTCTTTATAACTGGATGCTGGCACAGGTTGAAGCAGCGCGTGCGGCTTTAGCTCAAGGACGAGCAGCAGTCGCTGAAGCGCGTGTTGAGCTAGAAAAAGCCGCTCAGGAAGAAGCTGAAACACCAAGTGAAGAGACTCCAGACCAAACAGAGGAAGGGAAAGACGAATCTGAAGCTGTCGAAGAGGAAGAAACTCCAACAGAAGAAGAAAGTGATGAATCTGCAGAGGTAGAAGAAGTTCCAAGTCAGCCAGCAGACAAGGAGAATGAATCAAAACCTCAAGAAGAAGACAAAACTTCCAATCAACCAGCAAACAAGGATGATGAAGTTGCACCTGAGGAAGAAGATCAGACTCCGGCTAAGCCAGTAGAGCAGGAAAAGGAAGTTCCAGCCAAGGAATCTGCAAAACCTGCTCCAGAGAAAGTAGTTGATAAACCTGCTAAAGTGAAGACAGAAGTAGCAGCTAAGGTGAATCCTGCTCCAGCCGCTAAAACTTCTCAAGCTGCTCCAGTAGCGAAAAAAGAAATGGCATCTGCTCAAGAGCAAGCAAAAACCCTACCGAATACAGGGACAAAAGCTGAGCGTGTTGCTCAAACTGCTCTTGCTGGTGGCGCCCTAGGATTTTTAGCAACTTTGACAGTCGTTCAAAGCCGTCGGAGAAAAAAACAATAGGTAAGCTGCCTTAGATAGCTAGTAAACCTAGAATCTGAAAAACAGTATAGAAGGATGTTGGAAGTAACCTTGTTTCTATACTGTTTTTTTGATGGTTTGGGGGAGGGGGATACTGTGCATGTTTTCAAGATAAATGAACCCTAATTATTCATCTCCATTATAAAAATCAGGTGGAATCGTTGATAATCCAAGGATTCCACCTAGTTTCTTTGTTTCACCCATTAGGTGGAAAACAAAAACTTCCAAAAACCTTAGTATAGCAAGGGTTCTGGAAGTTTTTTGAATTCTGTATGAATAATTCGGGATGAAGTTACTATAGTACCCGTTGTGCTAGTTATTTAAGGCGAAGCAAGTAGGTATTTCAAAGTGAACCCATGCTTAGCTTGGCTTTTATGAAGCATATTTTAGGCTCGGGTTCCAAGGTCCCCCGCCCCACCTCGCTTTCGAATTTTTAGGCTCGGGTTCAAAAGGTCTCCCAGACCTTTTGAATCTTACACCTTTGTAAGAAAACAAGCATTCTTGTAAGGATAGTCCCTTTCACTTTGTTCTATAATGATAGTAACGAAAAAGGAAAGAGGCATACCTATGTTATTAGAAATTAATCATTTAGAAAAAGTCTATCGCACGCGCTTTTCCAAGGAAGAGACACGGGCCCTACAAGATGTTGATTTTAAAGTAGAAGCAGGGGAATTTATTGCCATCATGGGGGAGAGTGGGTCTGGTAAAACAACCCTACTCAACATCCTCGCCACCTTGGACAAGCCAACCCGTGGCTCGGTAATTCTCAATCAGCAAGACATTACCCAGATTAAAGAAGGTAAATTGGCTGATTTCCGCCTGCACAATCTAGGCTTTGTCTTCCAGGATTTTAACCTCCTGGATACGCTGACGGTGCAAGACAATATCTTCCTCCCCTTGGTCTTGGGGCGGCAGAACTACAAGGAAATGGAAAGTCGTCTAGCTATTCTAGCCCCGCAACTGGGGATTCAAAACCTACTCCAGAAGCGGCCTTTTGAACTCTCAGGAGGTCAGAAGCAGCGGGTGGCAATTGCCCGTAGCCTGATTACTCGTCCCCAGTTAGTGTTGGCAGATGAACCAACCGCTGCCTTGGACTATCGGAACTCTGAGGATTTGTTGCAGCTTTTTGAGGAGATTAACCATGCCGGTCAGACCATCCTCATGGTGACTCATTCGGCCAATGCAGCCAGTCACGCCAAACGCGTGCTCTTCATCAAGGATGGCCGGATCTTCCATCAACTATATCGGGCTGGTAAAAGCAATCAGGAGTTTGCCAAGGAGATTTCCTTGAACATGTCCGCCTTGTTAGGAGGTGAGTAGATGTTTTACGGTAAACTTGCCTTGCGGAACCTCCGCAATTCCATTCGCGTCTTCGCACCCTTTGTTTTATCCAGTCTCGTACTTTTTACCATTATCTCCTCCATGTTTGCCCTCATGTTTAGCCCCGTCATGCAGGCTATGGCAACTGGATCAGTCGTTCTTGGCATGGGTTTGTTTGTTTTGACCATATTCAGTTTCATTATGGAAATTTATAGTTACAATTTCCTGATGCATCAAAGGTCAAGGGAGTTTGGTCTCTATAACATGCTGGGTATGAACAAGAAAAAGGTTATTCTGATTGCCAGTTTAGAGTTAATCCTGCTTTTCCTGGCGATTCTAGTCCTAGGGTCTGTTCTGAGCACTGTCTTCGCCAATGTCCTGTATTTGATCTTTGTCAACCTGGTAGGCTACCATGACCTGCACTTTAGTGTAGATCCCATGTCCTTTGTCTATTCAGCTATCCTCTTTGCAGGGATCTTCCTAGCTTTGGAATTTTTAGCCATCCGCAAAATTGCGAAAAATAATCCCTTGATTCTTTTTCGCAGTAGCGAAAAAGGGGAGAAGGAGCCCAAGGGAAATATCCTCCTCTCTACTCTCGGACTTCTGAGCTTGGCCATGGGTTATGGCATATCGTTGACTTCTCAAGCTCAAGGGGCAGCGATTGTCTGGCTCTTTTTCCTCGCTGTTCTATTGGTTATTGCAGGAACCTATCTCTTCTATATTAGCTTTATGACCTGGTTCCTCAAAAGACGGCGGAAGAATAAAAAGTATTTCTACCAGCCCGAGAACTTTATTACCACCTCACAGATGATCTTCCGCATGAAGCAACATGCTACAGGACTAGCCAATATTACCCTCTTAGCGGTTATGTCCTTCGTTACCATTGCGACAACTACCTCGCTCTATGCAGGGATGCAGGGAATTACGGAGAATATCTATCCAAAGAAGGCTAGTATTAATCTAGTCGTACAAAATCGGTCAGAAGCCAGTGAGGCCTATCAACAAGTCGTTCAAGCCAAGTTTCCAGAGTCTAGCCGTGATGCCAAGGAGTTGTTAGCCTTACAAACAACTCTCAATTACACAGGTGGGGACGAGCTAGTACTTTCCCATGAACCTGCAACCAATCCATTTTATACTAGACTTCCTGCAAAACTATAATATGATAAACTAAAGCTATGAATTATGAATCCAGTAAAAAACTTTCCGATGTACG
>NZ_JAOBSU010000138.1:0-3421 GCF_025447695.1 Streptococcus danieliae
TTTAATTCTTTAATTTGATCTTGTGTGAATTTCATACTATCTATTATAATTCAGATTTTGTTTTTTGTTAAGTATTAAACGTTTTAAATAAAAAATTATGAAAACCTTTACAAAAGCGAAGGGATACGGTATAATGAGTTGTAAGTCAAACGATTGCCTATCGTGAAGCTATTAAATATATGAGGAGATGTATGATGAAAGATGCATTCAAAAATCTAACGAGCTTTGAATTCTGGCAAAAATTCGGTAAAGCTCTGATGGTGGTTATCGCTGTTATGCCAGCCGCTGGTTTGATGATTTCCATCGGGAAATCGATCCCAATGTTGGGACCGGAAGTTGGCGCTCTGGTGATGATTGGTAGCGTGCTTGAGCAAATTGGTTGGGGTGTTATCGGAAACCTCCACATCCTCTTTGCTCTTGCTATCGGTGGTAGCTGGGCCAAAGAACGTGCGGGCGGTGCCTTCGCTGCGGGACTTTCCTTCATTCTATTGAGCCGCTTGACAGGGGTTATTCTTGGTGTGAATGGAGATATGTTGCGCGATCCAGACGCAACTGTGCAAACCTTGCTTGGATCAACCATCAAGGTCTCAGATTATTTTGTGAGTGTCCTTGAGGCGCCTGCCTTGAACATGGGAGTGTTTGTCGGAATTATTGCCGGATTTGTTGGAGCAACTGCTTACAACAAATACTACAACTACCGTAAACTTCCAGATGCGCTTTCCTTCTTTAACGGAAAACGGTTTGTACCATTTGTGGTTATCCTACGTTCTGTGATTGTAGCGATTATCCTATCCCTTGTATGGCCAGTCATCCAGTCTGGAATCAACGCTTTCGGTGTTTGGATTGCCAACTCCCAAGAAAATGCGCCATTTATTGCCCCATTCCTCTTTGGTACTTTGGAGCGTCTCTTGTTGCCATTTGGTCTTCACCATATGTTGACCATCCCAATCAACTATACCGCTCTTGGTGGTACTTATGAGATTATGACTGGTGCAACAGCAGGTCAAACTGTATTTGGACAAGATCCACTCTGGTTGGCTTGGGTAACTGACTTGACAAACTTGAAGGCTGCCGGTGATACAGCTGCCTATAACACCCTTCTAGAAACTATCACTCCTGCCCGCTTCAAAGTCGGACAAATGATTGGTTCGATGGGTATCTTGATGGGGATTGTCTTTGCAATCTATAAAAATGTCGATGCCGATAAAAAAGCGAAATACAAAGGGATGCTTACTGCAACTGCCTTGGCAGTTTTCCTAACTGGTGTTACTGAGCCTGTTGAGTACATGTTTATGTTCGTGGCGATGCCACTTTATGTTATCTACGCTTTGATCCAAGGTCTAGCCTTTGGGATGGCAGACATTGTCAACTTGCGGATGCATTCTTTCGGAAGCATTGAATTCCTAACCCGTACTCCACTTGCGATTAATGCAGGTTTGGGAATGGATATTGTAAACTTTGTTTGGGGAACTGCCCTCTTTGGTCTTGTAATGTACTTCATTTCAGACTTTATGATTCGCAAATTCAACTATGCGACACCAGGTCGGAACGGAAACTATGAAGAAGGTATGGCTTCAGCTGATTCTGCGGCAGCAGGTTCTGGTGATGGTAAAGTAGCTGCTCCATCGCAAGCGGTTAACGTTATCAATCTTCTTGGTGGAGCAAGTAACATCAGTGATGTTGATGCATGTATGACCCGTCTTCGTGTAACCGTTAAGGATCCTGATAAAGTTGGATCAGAAGATTTGTGGAAAAAAGAAGGAGCTATGGGTCTTGTGATGAAGGACTCAGGTGTCCAAGCGATTTATGGACCAAAAGCCGATGTTTTGAAATCAGATATCCAAGACCTCTTGGATTCCGGTGAAGTGATTCCACAAACTGTGATGACAGTCTTTGATGATGCTCCTGCAGAATCTTCAGCCCCTCAAGGTAAAGCCGTTGCAGTTGCTAGTGTGGCTGATGGTAAGGCTATCGAATTGGCCTCTGTTTCAGATCCAGTCTTTTCTCAAAAAATGATGGGAGATGGATTTGCAGTTGAACCAAGCAATGGTGAATTCTACGCCCCTGTTAATGCAACTGTAACCAGCATCTTCCCAACCAAACACGCGCTCGGTCTCTTGACTGAAGAAGGACTTGAAATCTTGATTCACATTGGTCTAGATACTGTCAGCTTGGAAGGTAAGCCGTTTACCGTTCATGTGGCAGAAGGTCAAAAAGTGGAACGTGGGGATCGTTTGGTAACCGCTGATTTGGATGCTATCCGTGAAGCAGGTCGTGAAACAGCTACAATCGTTGTCTTCACCAACCAAGACTTTGTTCAAAGCGTATCTGTTAACAAACTTGGCCCAGTTGCTAAGGATGATACAGTCGCAACTGTTGAACTATAATCTTAAACTAGAAAAGGGAAAAAATGGCAAAATTCTTAACCTTGAACACCCATTCTTGGATGGAGGAAGAGCCAGAACAAAAATTGGCTGACCTTGTTCAACAAATTGTTCGTGAGGATTATGATGTCATTTGTTTGCAAGAAGTTAATCAGGAGATTAACTCTTCCCCTGCGGAAGAAGTGGCGGGCTACGTAGTAGCTCAGCCACTTCTTGCTATTCATGACGATCATTTTGCACATGTACTGGTGGGTGAATTGCAACAGGTAGGTCTGCAGTATTATTGGAGCTGGGCCTATAATCACATTGGTTATGACCGTTACCATGAGGGAGTGGCGATTCTCTCCAAGGAACCGCTAAAGGCCAAGGAACTATTGGTATCAGATATTGATGATCCCAAGGACTACCGTCGGCGTCAGGTATTGTTGGCGGAGACAGTAGTGGACGGGCAAGCTATTCAAGTGGCTAGTGTCCATCTATCCTGGTGGAACAAGGGGTTCCAAGCTGAGTGGGCGCGCTTGGAAGCGGAACTCAAAGCGAGTTCCCTTCCGCTCGTGTTAATGGGAGATTTTAATAATCCTGCCGGTCAGGAAGGCTATGAGCATATTCTGGCTAGCCCCCTACAACTTCAGGACAGTCACTTGGCAGCGAAAGAAATCCAGGGTGAATTTACCATGGGTGGTCATATCGATGGCTGGGAGGCTAAAACCCCTCCTCTTCGAATTGACTTTGCTTTCTTGTCACCTGCTTGGCAGGTAGAGCGGTCAGCTGTGATTTTTGATGGAGTAGCCGGTCCGCTTGTTAGTGACCATTTTGGCTTGGAGGTTGTGGCCTATCCGAGTCATTAATAGGACTAATCGTGTATGCGAACTCTGATCAATGATTCGAAAATGAGCTTCAAAGACTTGGACCAAACTCCTTGGGGAGTTCGCAGTTGTTCCAAGTCTTTTTTGGAGTTTTTATTCTCCTTTCTTTACAACCAGCTTTTGGGTATCCGAATTGGAAATTATATTTCTTGTTTTTAGGACTAGCCAGGA
>NZ_JAOBSU010000139.1:0-3403 GCF_025447695.1 Streptococcus danieliae
ACACGTACTTGACGAGCTATTGCAGCTGTTGTGATTTCTGACGTTTCTGGTTGAGCTACTGCTTGACCGGACTGTTCATCCAAAACATAGGTCTTCGTATAGGTACGAACACCTAAGCTTCCTTCAACATCAACAACTTGTTCACCAGCAAGGAGGCTATCATCTGCTGTGTAGATAACAGAGAAGTCAACTGCTTCCTGACGGTAGTCAGGAGCTGTTCCAACTTGAATCAATTCCACAACTGGGATACGGGTTACTTCTGCTGTTTCTGGTTGAGCAGCTACTTGCCCAGTCGCTTCATCCATGACATAGCGGGTTGTGTAAGTGCGAACCCCTGGAAGACCTTCAACCAAGATAGTCTGGCTATTTGACTTCTTCGTTACATCCGCAACATAGCGCGTCTTGAAGGCCACTTCTTCCTGACGATAAGTTGGAGCAGTTCCGACCTGGATAACTTCTGCAATCGGAAGACGAGTCACTTCTGCTGTTTCTGGTTGCGCAGTTACCTGACCAGCCTTATCCATCACATAGGTAGTTGTATAGGTACGGATACCTGGAACTCCTTCGGTGAAGACTGTTTGACTAGCTGCAACCTTATCTGGATCGGCAACATAACGCGTCTTGAAGGCTACTTCTTCTTGACGATAGCTTGGAGCGGTTCCAACCTGGATAAGCTCATCAACTGGTTTCACGGTCACTTCTGACGTTTCTGGCTGCGCAGTTACTTGACCTGTCTTATCGTTCATGACATAAGTCGTTGTGTAAGTCCGAACGCCTGGAACTCCTGCAACAAGAATCGTCTTGGTTTCAGCTGGTTTTGTTGCATCCGCTACATAATCTGTCACATAGGCTACTGCTTCTGTGCGACTTGTTGGACGAACACCAACTTGGATCAATTCATTCACAGCTTCCTTAGTGATCGTTCCATTTGGATGACGAACTCCTGTTTCACCAACAACAATTACACGAGCTTCACCAACACGAAGGGTTTCAGAAGCTACATAGTTTGTCTTGAAGGCTAGAGTTTCATTTTGACCGGTACCACGACGGATAAGTCGGTGAACTGCTGGTGTCACAACTTCTGTAGTTTCAGCTGTTACCTGCCCTGTTTGGTAGTTCAAGGTATAGACTGTTGTCTGAACAGATTTTCCAGTAAGACCTTCAACAAGAACAACCTCAGGATCTGTTGCTAGCATGCTGGCATCATCTTGGTAAGTTATATTGAAAGCAAGTTCTGTTTCAACCACAACTGGACGAACACCGACTTGAACAACTTCTGTTACTGGAACTTGAAGGAGGCTTCCGTTTGGATGACGGAGTCCTGGCTTACCGGCTACTGCCACTGCTTGTTCTCCGGCTGCAAGACTGCTAGAAGCGATGTAGATACGATCGGCTGGAACAGCTTCATCTTGGCCTGTTCCACGTTTCATGACACGATCAACAGCCGCTACTGTTTCAACAACTGGAGTCTGAGCCGTTACCAGACCTGTCATTTCATCCAGCTTATAGCTAGTTGTTGTCATACGACGACCCAATTTTCCTTCTTGAACAAGAACAAGAGCATCTTCCTTACGCATCATTGGATCATCTTCATAACGAGTTTGGAAAGCCAGTTCTTCTGTCACAACAAGTGGCTGCACACCGACTTGATAAACTTCAGCAATTGCTTCTTTCAACACGCTACCATTTGGATGAAGAACACCTGCTTGACCTGCAGTCACGAGCAGTTTATCACCAGCAGGGAGATGGCTACTTGCCAAGTAGATCGTCTTGAATGGAATCGAAGACTCAGCACCAACACCACGCTTGATTATCCGGTTATTGGCTGGTGTTTCACGAATCTCAGGATTCTGAGCCGTCACTTCACCAGTTGTATTGTTCAAGCTGTAACGAGTAACGGTCACGCGTTGACCCGCCAATCCTTCACGAACCAAAAGTTCTGGATCCTTGGCTGACATCGATGGATCTTCTTGGTAAATTGTTTCAAACGGCAAGGTTTCAATCACTTCAACCGGTTTTACACCAACTTGATAGACTTCGTTTACAGCTTCTTTTGTAACAGATCCATTTGGATGACGCACACCTGTTTGACCTTTCGTCACAAGTACACGCTCACCGGCTGGTAGTTCTAAGGCCGATAGATAAACCGTTTGGAATGGAAGGCTCGCCTCTGTTCCTGTACCTCGACGAATCACTTGATCAATCGCATCTGTTGTAACAACAATCGGTTCTTGAGGACTGACTTGACCAGTCTTGGCATCAAGACTGTAATTAGTCGTTGATACACGTTTCCCTTCACGTCCAGTAACAACTGTAACTTCTGGATCTGTCGCAAGCATTGTGGCATCATCCTGATACACAATCTTGAAGGTTAGCGTCTCAGTTTCAACAGTTGGTTTTGTTCCAACCTGAACAACTTCTTGAACAGCAGATTCCAATACTGAACCATTGGGATGACGGCGGCCTTTAACCCCTTTGGTCAAGACCCGATTCTCTCCAAGAGGCAATTCGACATTACTAATATAAGTAGTCTCATAGGCGATCTCTGTAGACGAACCAACGCCACGTTTCACAACTTTTTGAACAGCAGCTTTCACTTGCTCTGTCACTTCATCTGGTGAAACTTCTCCCGTAGCCGGATCCATACGGTAAGTGGTCGTAACTACCTTTTCTCCGTCTTGACCTTCAACAACAACTACCTCCGGATCTGTCGCAAGCATTGTTGCATCTTCTTCATAAACCGTTTCAAATGGAATTACTGAAGTTTCTACTTGGGGTTTCGTTCCTCGAGATTCGATGCGATTTCTAACCTCTTGAACCATCTCCACTACCGGATCATTAGCCGTTACTTCTCCAGTAGACTGATTCAACGTATAGGTCGTTGTTGTTCGCTCAATTCCGACAACTCCCGTCACCACAACCGACATGAATCCAACTTCTTCCGTGTCACGAGTCTCAAAAACCGTGCTAAATGGAATTTTTCTATCCTCTACCTTAGGCTTCGTTCCTACTTCTATTTTTTTATTAACCGGTGGCACAGAATTCAAATGACTAGATGACTCTACAATTTTTTCATCCTTGATAACTTCATTCCCATCTGCTACAACTTTCGTAACAACTGTTCTATTAGTAGTAGGAATTCCTTTATATTTATAATCAATTGTAATAGGAGCATCTGAAGTAGGGAGATAGGTATCCTTAACTTTTCCATTGTGAATAGTCAATGCTTGTTTTTGACCATTAACAACAAGATTGGCTTCAGTAATCTCTAAATCACTTGATACATCTTCAATTGAGATTTCTAACGGTTTATAGATTGTATGAACAACTTGCTCTGTTTTAGGAGTGGAAGCTAACAGCCCTTCTCGATCATCAAATTTTGATGTAAAACCAGCATTTTCAA
>NZ_JAOBSU010000013.1:0-22644 GCF_025447695.1 Streptococcus danieliae
TTGGTTTACGAATGAATTTGATTGCTGGTATTATCAATTTTGAAGGATAGTTAACGTTTCGCAGGAAGTCTAATAAAATAAGAAGGGTGAAAACAAGACTGTCTCCCTTTCTTAGTCATTCAATATTCTGTGAAAAATATTCACAGAAGCAGTATAACAAAAATAAGCCTCCCTCGAACAAACGTCCCCTTTCTGCAACAGTCTTTTTTCGCTTTAACGGGAGCAATTCTAGGATCTATTATTGAATAGTTATCAAGAATCATTCTAAGTTTTAAACAATTTTCAAAAACTTTATCCTCTATTCTATCACTCTAAAAATAATGAAAATTTTTTGAAAAATCTTTATTCTTTTGCAGAAGCGTTGCAGATACGAAACTATCTGTAGGATTTTGAGAGTGCGGACGTCCTATTTAGCTGGCCCTTCCGATACCCCAGAGATCTTTTCGAATACCTGCTGGGGGTCTTTTAACATCAATAGGTGATCTTCCTCTCTAATTGGAATATGAGGGAAGTTGACTGACCTACTAGAAAAGACAGCCAAGTTTTTAATCTGACCCAAAATAGCACCAAACTCTTTCGCAACATCCAAATCAGCATAAAGGGAGAGATAGGCCTTCGTACCTTTGATGTCAAGACTCGGGAAATAAGCTCCGTCTCGCTTTATCAAATTAGCAGCTAAGATCGCCAACAATTCCCCATCATCTCGCTCATCAGCCGATAGCATATCCTCATAGTAGTCTGCGACAGCCTGATAGGTTTTATCCTCAACAGAAACAAACATCGCTGCTAATTCCTCAGCTGATGGAAGCCTATCCAGGCCATCGATCACAAGTAGACGCTCCAAACTAACCGCCTGCTTTTTCAAAAAAGCAGTCAGGGCAGCCGTCCCATAGGAAGCAGTAATCACAAGACCATCTGGAGCCAACTTCCCTAGAAAATTATTAATGGTTTTCTCAATAGAAGCTACCGAAATCTCTTCAAAGGAGGTATTCAAAAATTCAATCACCTCATAAGATTTATGGCCAAATCGTTCATCAGTGATGACCTTATCCCAGACATGCCGACTCCAACCTAGAGGTGAAATAAAAATAACATCCATCATCGCTCTTCCTCCTACACATAGCTAAAATCATGGGGACTGACACTCATTTACTTTCAAAATCTGACATTGGCTAGCCTCCTTGATGAACCTCACTGCAGGCAATGACAGAGTTCGAAAAGTGATTAGGAATACGTTTTTCCATAGCTCTTCTCCTGTGTTTTTTATATAATTATATCAGATTCTTTATATAAATAAAAATGGTTTCGCTCATGGAAGATATATTTTTTGATTATTTTTTAAAGTCGCTTCATTTTCACCTTGGCGATTCCTGTGCTCCTGCTGAGTTTATAAGTTTTAACAAAAATGACTACCATGCTTTTATTGGGATCGAAAATCATATGCTGGAAACCTTGACTCTGTTGATGAATATTTTGGGAAAAGAAGGAATCGTTTTTTCTTGTGGGCTTATGCATCAGGAAAAAAAACATTACTGGAGTAGAGGTCTGTCTTAATCGTTCAGAACTAGAACGATTAAATCAGTTATACAAACTATAACCACCCTTGCTTCAATGAGTTCGGAATAGGTCAGTAAAGCCGATTCCTGAGCAAAACATATCCACCATCCTAACAAAGAGCTCAAAAAAGAGGTTGGACCTCCGTCCAACCTCTTTTTCGCTGATTATAGGCGGGCATTGAGTTCCGCAGATAGGTCCTCAAAGCCTGGTTTGCCAAGTAGGGCAAACATATTTTTCTTATAGGCTTCTACTCCTGGTTGGTCAAATGGGTTGATACCATTCAAGTAACCAGAGATGGCAATCGCCAATTCGAAGAAGTAAATCACATAGCCTAGAGTGAAGGCATCTTGTTCTGGAAGGGTCACAAACATGTTTGGAACATCTCCATCTGTATGTGCCAAGAGCACTCCGTCTGTCGCTTTTTTATTGACAAAGTCAACGTCTTTTCCTTGAATGTAGCCAAGGCCATCGAGGTCCTCGTCAAATTCAGGGATGAGCACGTTCTTACGTGGTTTGTCCACACGAATAACGGTTTCAAACAGGATGCGTGCGCCTTCTTGGATGAATTGTCCAAGCGAGTGCAAGTCTGTTGAGAAGTTAGCCGATGTTGGGTAAATACCTTTTTGGTCCTTTCCTTCAGACTCTCCTGCCAACTGTTTCCACCACTCACTGAAATATTGAAGAGATGGTTCATAGTTGACCAAGATTTCAGTCGCATAACCTTTGCGGTAGAGAATGTTGCGGACTGCTGCATATTGGTAAGCCTGGTTTTCGCTCAACTGATCAGATTGATAGTCCATCCGAGCTGCATTGGCTCCGTCCATCAGAGCTTGGATGTCTGCTCCGGAAGCAGCGATTGGCAACAAACCAACGGCTGTCAAGACAGAGAAACGGCCACCAACATCATCTGGAACCACAAAGGTTTGCCAGTTGTTAGCATCTGCTTCAACCTTCACCGCTCCTTTTTCACGGTCAGTTGTTGCATAAATCCGACGGTTGGCTTCTTCTTGACCATATTTTTTGATCAACAATTCCTTGAAGACGCGGAAGGCAATCGCTGGTTCAGTCGTTGTACCAGACTTAGAGATCACGTTAACAGAGAAATCCTTATCTTCTACGTATTCAACCAAGTCGGCCAAATAAGTGGAGGAAATTGAATTTCCAGCATAAAGAATTTGTGGAGCCTTGCGCTCTTCCTTGCTTTGCAAGTTTACAAAGTGGTTGTTGAGGAAATCAATCGCTGCCTTAGCACCTAGATAAGATCCACCAATCCCGATGACAACCAAAACATCACTGTCTGATTTAATCTTCTCAGCTGCTTCAAGGATTCGTGCAAACTCTTCCTTGTCGTAATTCTCAGGCAGGTCCAACCAACCTGTAAAGTCGCTCCCAGCTCCTGTTCCCTTGCGTAGAAGTTCATCAGCAGCTGAAACCTGTGCCTGCATGTAGTCCACTTCATGTGGTGCTACAAACTTATCCAGCACTTTTGAGTAATCAAATTGAATATGTGCCATATTCGTGCTTCCTCCCATTTTTTATCTCCCTTATCTTACTCTTTTATAGAAAAAAAAGCAAGAAACTTCCGAGAAATTAGCTAGTTAGTGCAAACGTTATACCTGCTTCAAAACTGGGCGATGTAGCTCGCAGGACCAGAGGTTCTTGGGTCAAGGGATGAACCAAACTCAGACGATGCGCGTGGAGCATCAGTCGCCCTTCCGGCTGCGGATGGTACAAGGGGTCTCCCACTAGGGGATAACCATGATGGGACAAATGAACCCGGATTTGATGGGTCCGACCCGTGGCCAACTGACAGGCCACCAAGGTCGCATCCGCTCCCAACTTGAGCCGCTTGACCGTCGTCTGAGCCGACCGTCCCCCTCGAGGATCGACTCGCCGTTTGCGGCGGTCATGGCGGTCGCGGCCAATGGGATCACGGTAAGCTTGCTCCTTAGCTGCAAACCTCCCCTCAACCAAAGCCCAATACTCCCGCTTGATGGCTCGCTTCTCCAGAAGCCGGTTTAGTAGGGGCAGAACCACTGGATTCTTGGCAAACAGCAAAAGACCACTGGTCTCCTGATCCAGCCGGTGGACCACATAGCAGGTTTGCCCTGTGTGGGCCACAACATGGTTGAGACAGGCCATTTCTCCGGGTTGATTGCCATGGGTTTTCATACCTTCGGGCTTGTTAACAACAATCAGATGTTGGTCCTCATAAACCACCTCGACCTGATCTGCCTGCCCCGCTTGAACCAGGCGGGACTCATACCAGTCCTCCTTAAATTCCAAGACCAAGACCTGCCCCTCAGCTACCAGACTCTGCCAGTGAACCGGCCGCCCATCCAAGGACAAGGCCTTCTCCATCCTTAGAAAATGACGGATTTTACGTGGAATCAACAGGGCTTCTTCTAAAACCTCTTTTATGCTCAAGCCTGCCCAGACGGCAGGGATAGTGATAGAAATCTTCATACCCTCATTGTAACAGAAAGAAAGCTTAAGAAAAACTGAAAACAAGGCGGGAAATAAGGCATTTTCTTGTTCCCCTGTGGAGAAATTGATACAATAGCCCTATGAATAGACTAAAATCCGCCTTTGAGCAGTTTTTACAGCTCTTTAAGGCCACAGAAAATCCAGAAGAAACCGGGCTGCCCCCCGAAGAGCAGGCCTCGGATGACTGGTCTCTAGCAGACGAGACCAGCCCTAATAGCCGTTCAGAAAGTAAGAAAAAAGCTGGTTTTTGGCCCGCCTTTCGCCGCTTTTGGCGGCGTTACCATTTGACCAAAATCCTCTTGATCCTCTTCCTATCCTTTAGCTTGCTAGTTGGGGGCTGGCTCTTCTACTTGGCCAAGTCGGCCAATGTCGATGACCTGCAAAATGCCCTCAAGGCCACAA
This sequence comes from Streptococcus danieliae, assembly GCF_025447695.1. Lineage (NCBI taxonomy): Bacteria > Bacillati > Bacillota > Bacilli > Lactobacillales > Streptococcaceae > Streptococcus > Streptococcus danieliae. The sequence goes on from NZ_JAOBSU010000013.1 coordinate 4,447, forward strand.
CCATTATTTATGACCGCAACGATGATGAAGCAGGGAGCCTGACCGGCCGGAAGGGAACTTATATCGAACTACCCGCCATTAGCGCCAACCTCCAAAATGCCGTTGTCGCAACCGAGGATCGCTCCTTCTACGAGAATAGCGGGATCAACTACGGCCGCTTTGCCTTAGCCATTGTCACGGCCGGCAGAAGCGGGGGTGGTTCAACCATTACCCAACAGTTGGCTAAAAACGCCTTTTTGTCCCAGGACCAGACCATCCAGCGGAAGGCCAAAGAGTTCTTCTTGGCTTTAGAATTAACCAAAACCTACTCTAAAGAAGAAATCCTCACCATGTACCTCAACAATGCCTACTACGGTAACGGTATTTGGGGTATTGAGGATGCCAGTCAGAAGTACTTCGGAGTATCAGCCAGTGAGTTGAGCCTGGATCAGGCGGCAACCTTGGCCGGGATGCTCAAGGGACCGGAGCTCTACAACCCCCTCTCGTCGCTCGAAAATGCCAGCAACCGTCGAAATACGGTCTTGCAAAACATGGTCAATGCAGGCTATATCAGCCAAGCGGAGGCAGACCAGGCAGCAACCGTCGACATGGCCGGGCAGCTGTCCGATACCTATGCCGGTAAGACGGACGACTACCGCTACCCTTCTTATTTCGATGCCCTCATTTCGGAAGCCGAGCGGGTCTATGGTCTCTCTGAAGAGGACATTGTCAATAACGGTTACCGCATCTACACGGAGCTGGATCAAAACTACCAGGCCAATATGCAGCTCATCTATGACAATGAAGCCCTCTTCCCACAAGCCGCAGATGGCAGCCACGCCCAGTCTGGTAGCGTCGCCCTGGACCCGCAAACCGGCGGTGTCCGGGGACTGGTGGGGCGTGTTAACTCCGATGAAAACCCTGAATTCCGGAGCTTCAACTATGCGACCCAGTCCAAACGGAGCCCCGGCTCAACCATCAAACCCATTGTCTCCTATACACCGGCTCTGGCAGCTGGTTGGTCCATCAACACCGAACTCAACAACAGCAAGAAAACCTACGGAGACTACAACATTGATAACTATGCTGGGATGACTACAAACCCAACTGTTCCTATGTATGAGGCCCTGGCCGACTCCCTCAATATCCCTGCCGTTGCTACCTTGGACGAACTCGGAGTTGAGAAAGGGGTCGACAGCGCCAAGAAATTCGGCCTCAAATTGACCAATGACACTCCAACACTCGGTATGGCCTTAGGTAGTGGTTTTGAGACCAATCCCTTACAAATGGCTCAGGCTTATGGAGCCTTCGCCAATGGAGGGGTCATGCGAGATGCCCATTTGATTACCAAGATCGAAAACGCTAGTGGGCAAATTATCAAAACCCATAAATCCACTTCTAAACGGGTCATGTCCGCTTCCGACGCCAATAAGATGAACCAGATGATGCTGGGAACCTTTACCAACGGAACCGGAATCTACGCCGCACCCGCAGGCTATACCATGGCCGGTAAAACCGGAACCATGGAAACCGACTTTAACCCCGATGTCTCCAGTGACCAGTGGGTGATCGGCTATACCCCAGATGTGGTCATCAGCCAGTGGCTCGGCTTCCCGGAAACCGATCAGGAACACTACCTAACTGGAACCTCCTCGACCGAAGCTGCAACCATCTTCCAAAGCATGGCCAGCAGCGTCCTTCCCTACACCGAGGGCAGCAGCTTCTCTGTGGAAAATGCTTATGCAGCCAATGGCATCGCCCCTGTCAATATCTATGACCAGGATGAAAATACCAACAAGGACAGCCTCAACAGCTTCCTCAACGATGTTCAAAACCAGGCCCAAACTATGGTCGACCAAGCCAAGGAAGCCCTCAACAGCGCCCAACTCCCAGAAAAAGCCAAAAACCTCTGGGATAGCTTCACCGGACTTTTCCAATAAAAGACCTGGATTTTACCCAACGCGAGAACTTGGCAAGAACAGCAAATCTTGCTATAATAGGACTATTGGAGGCATCATGGCACTAAAAAAAGCAAGTTTAGCCTGCACCGTTTGCGGTTCACGGAACTACTCGATTAAACTCAGTAGCAACCCCAAACCAAGGCGGCTAGAAGTTAATAAATTCTGCAAACATTGCAGCAAATATACCACTCATAAAGAAACACGTTAGGAGATACCCATGCGATTTGTCCTCGATACATTCCGGATCTTGCGGGATACCGCTTGGCCCAATCGAAAACAACGCTGGACTGACTTCTGGTCCGTCCTACAATACTCTGCCTTTTTCATCCTCGTCATCTTCCTATTTGACCAGGCTGTATCAAGGGTCTTTAACCTCTTGTTGGATTTTTTCCAATAAGAATCTCGAAAAACTCCCCCGTCTGGGGAGTTTTTTTGCTATAATTGAGAAGAAAACACCAAGCCCTCGGGCTTTTTTATATAGGAAAGGAAGGCTCATGCTAGATAGTTTTGACAAGGGGTGGTTTGTCCTACAAACCTACTCAGGTTATGAAAATAAGGTCAAGGAGAATCTCCTCCAACGTGCACAGACCTATAATATGTTAGAGAATATTCTTCGTGTTGAGATTCCGACTCAAACCGTTCAAGTTGAAAAGAATGGGAAAAAGAAAGAAGTAGAAGAAAACCGCTTCCCAGGTTATGTGCTGGTTGAAATGGTTATGACCGACGAGGCTTGGTTTGTCGTTCGGAATACGCCAAACGTTACCGGCTTCGTGGGTTCTCACGGAAACCGTTCCAAACCAACCCCGCTCTTGGAAGAGGAAATCCGTGCCATCCTGGTGTCTATGGGACAAACAGTTGAAGATTTGAACCTCGACTTCAAGGAAGGGGATACTGTCCGGATTATTGACGGTGCCTTCACTGACTACACTGGTAAAATTACGGAAATTGACAACAACAAGGTGAAAATGATGATCACCATGTTCGGGAACGACACCCTTGCGGAAGTCGACATTACCCAAATCGCGGAGTTGTAAGCTCCTTTTGGCTTTGCCGGACGGCAAAGCCTTTTTTCATAGTAAATTCAAGAAAATCTTCAGTAAAAATTGTAAAATGAGAGTAAAGGAGACTAACTAAATGGTAAAAGAATTTGATATTCTCGCCATCGGAGGAGGATCTGGTGGTATTGCAACAATGAATCGGGCAGCCCTGCATGGGGCCAAGGCGGCTGTGATTGAGGGCAACCTCTTGGGTGGAACCTGTGTCAATCTAGGCTGTGTGCCCAAGAAAATTATGTGGTATGGGGCCTCTATCGCTGATGTCTATGGAAAATACGGGGCGGCTTATGGCTTTCATGCTTCTGAAGTCAGCTTTGACTTTGCGACCCTTCGCAAAAATCGTGAAGCCTATATTGAACGGGCCCGCAATTCCTATGGAGGCCAGTTTGACCGCAATGGCGTGGAAGTCATTGAAGGCTATGCCCGCTTTGTCGACGCCCATACTGTTGAAGTGAATGGAGAACTAGTACGGGCCAAGCATATTGTCATTGCAACAGGTGCTAAGCCTAGCATCCCGGACATTCCTGGCAAGGAATTGGGCATCGTCTCCGACGATGTCTTTGCCTGGGAGGAATTACCAGAATCCATCGCCATTGTCGGAGCTGGCTATATCGCCGTGGAAATGGCTGGCCTGCTCAACAGCCTTGGGGTCAAAGTTGACCTCTTTGTTCGCCAAGACGCGCCCCTTCGCTACCTTGACGACTATATCTTAGAAGGTTTGTTAGCAGAAATGAAGGCAAGTGGCATCCAGCTCCACACCCATAAAGTAGTCAGCCAGGCTGAAAAAGTGGACGAAGGCGTCCAACTCCACTTCCAAGACGGTAGCAGCCATAGCAGCCAAACCGTCTTGTGGGCCATCGGCCGGCAACCAAACACCGAAAGCCTCAACCTCCAAGCTGCCGGTGTCGAAGTCACCGAACGTGGCTTCATCAAGGTGGATGCCTATCAAAACACCAGTACCCCTCAAATCTACGCCCTTGGGGATGTAACTGGCGAAAAAGAATTGACCCCTGTGGCTATCAAGGCTGGACGGACCCTGGCCGAACGCCTCTTCAACGGCCAAAGCCAGGCCAAGATGGACTATAGCACCATCCCAACGGTTATCTTCGCCCACCCGGCCATCGGAACCGTCGGCTATACCGAAAAGGCAGCTATTCAAGAATTTGGAGCTAACCAAGTTAAAACCTACACTTCTACCTTTACCTCCATGTACACCGCTGTTACCGAGCACCGGCAGCCCATGAAACTCATGCTGGTAACCCAAGGACCAGAAGAGAAGGTCATCGGACTCCACGGAATCGGCTACGGCGTCGACGAAATGATCCAAGGCTTCGCTGTCGCCATCAAGATGGGGGCCACCAAGGCGGACTTCGATGCAACCGTCGCTATCCACCCAACTGGTTCAGAAGAATTTGTTACCATGCGGTAATTTTTGAAGCCTAAAAAATCACCCTGTTTCTCCTCCTTTGGAACGAGAAACAGGGTGATTTTGCTATTCATGGATTGCTGCGTAAGCTTCCAAAATTTTGTGGGCGATGCGCTCGACATCGTTTTGCATGCCACGCATTTCAAAAGTGTCTAATACAGGGATTGAAAATTGTTGGCTGTATTGTTGAGCAGTCAGGCAATACTGGTGATTAAAGTTACGATTACCACTGCCAACGACACCCAAACAGTAAAAGGAATTTTCCCCATAAGCCATAAAGTCGCGAACATCCGTTGTTAAGATTTCCACGTCTCCGTTATCAATCCCATTTCCACCTTCTAGATAGGTTGGCACAAAGGTCACATAGGGCTTGTTCAAGAAGAAAAAGTCCTGCTCTTCCTTGACCAAACTCTTGATATCAATCAAATGAATGGTCAGACTGGGATTTTGAATCAGTAAATAAGTCTGCAGGCGGCTGACAAAACTTTCGGTATTTCCACTAAGGCTTATATAAACAAAGGTCATCTCTTGCATTAGAGCACCTCTGCATCAAGAACTTCTTCTTCCACAGCCTTTTGGTAACGGCGCAAGCAGTAATAGGCAATCGCAGAAAAAAGAATCGTCAGAACCGCATAACCAATAACGGTCATTTTGTTCGCACCCAAAACTCCCTCGAGAGCTTCTTTATTCTTAACGATTGATTGAGCCATTCGATTCGAAACCAAAACCGAAACCATCCAACTTACAAAAACAGCTAATCGCATAGCTAAATAAGTATAGGTAGACTTGACAACATCCTTTTTGACAAACAGGAAGAAAACAGAGATAGCAAAAAGAACGGTCGTCAACACAGTCATTGAAAGCGATGGCAGGCTCCTTGCCCACTCAAAAGTAGCCAGTTGAAGTTTAACAGTATCCACCCCGCCTATTTGTTGGAGAATCGCTTCATCCTTTAAAATTTCATTCCAAGTTTTAATCAGATTTGGTATTTGAACATAACCATAGATACTCATCAATACCCCTAAGGTTGAGAATCCCAATAAAACATATAAAAATACAGGTTTCTTTTTCATAAACGCCTCCTTATAGTAAGTCGAAATGTTGTACTATTAGGATAGTCCTATCTCCTAAAAATGTCAAGGAAAAATCGATATCTCCTACAAGTATTGGATGAACCAGAAAAAAACCTCTCCCAAAGGAGAGGTTCGAGGCTATTCAACTGTTACAGATTTAGCTAAGTTCCGTGGCTTATCCACATCCAAACCACGATGAAGGGTTGCAAAGTAAGCAATCAACTGGGTTGGAATCACCATAGCAATGCTGGAAAGGTAAGGATGGACTTGGTTGACAACAATATCGTCATCCTCACGCGCTACCCCTTCTTCAACAATAGTCAAGACATGGGCACCACGCGCCTGCACTTCAGCAATGTTTCCACGAGTGTGAGCCGCTACCTTCTCATTGGCAGACAAGAGGGCAATCACTGGAACACCGTCCTCAATCAAGGAAATCGTTCCGTGTTTCAATTCACCCGCCGCAAAACCTTCACATTGAATATAGGAAATCTCTTTCAGCTTCAAGCTGGCCTCCATGGCCACATAGTAATCCTGACCGCGTCCAATATAGAAGGCGTTGCGAGTTGTTTCCAAAAGCTTGCGAACCTTGCTGTCAACGAGATCCTTCTCTGACAAACTCGCCTCAATCGACTGAGCCACCAAGGACAACTCATGCACCAAATCAAAGGCTTCTGCCTTAGCATTCCCATTGGCTTCGCCAACTGCTTTTGCTAAAAAGGCAAGGGCTGCGATCTGCGCCGTGTAGGCCTTGGTTGAAGCAACGGCAATCTCTGGTCCTGCATGGAGGAGGAGAGTATAAGTCGCTTCACGGGAGAGGGTTGAACCTGGTACATTGGTCACCGTCAAACTTGGAATTCCCATCTCATTCGCTTTAACCAAAACCTGACGGCTGTCAGCCGTTTCCCCTGATTGCGTTAGGAAGATAAAGAGTGGTTTCTGGCTCAAGAGTGGCATCTCATAGCCCCACTCTGAGGCAATTCCCAACTCGACAGGCCGTTCTGTCAACTCTTCCAACATTTTCTTAGACGCAAACCCAGCATTGTAGGACGTACCCGCTGCAATGATGTAGAGGCGGTCTGCTCCCTGCACCGCTTGTACAATCGCTGGATCCACCTGCATCTGGCCATCCGCATCCGCATAAGTGGAGATGAGTTTCCGCATCACGGTTGGTTGCTCATCGATTTCTTTCAACATATAGTAAGGGTAGGTGCCCTTACCAATATCGGACAAGTCCAACTCAGCAGTATAGCTATCACGCTCAACCGTGTTGCCTGCATAATCCATGATAGTGACTTGGTCTTTTTCCACAATCACCAATTCCTTATCGTGAATTTCTTTAAAATCACTGGTTTCGCGAATCATGGCCATGGCATCTGAGCCAACCAAATTGTAGCCGTCGCCCAAACCGATCAAAAGTGGGGATTTGTTCTTGGCAACATAGAGCACTTCTGGATTCTCAGTATCCATCAAGGCAAAGGCATAGGATCCTTCAATAATGTTAAGGGCTTTCTTGAAGGCCTCCAACACGCTCAAACTTTCAGCTTCCACAAAGTGTCCCACAAGGTGAACCGCAATCTCAGTGTCGGTCTGACCTTGGAAGTGGTGGTTCTCCAAATAAGTAGCACGAATCTCAGCATAGTTCTCAATCACCCCGTTGTGAACCATGACCAAACGGCCAGATTCCGATTGATGAGGGTGAGCATTCAGTTCACTCGGCTTCCCATGCGTTGCCCAACGGGTATGACCAATCCCTGCAAAACCAGCCAGCTGATCACCCACCTTAGCTTCTAAATCGGCAATCCGACCATTGGCTTTGACCAAGCGACCAGATTCAGCACCATTTGAAACATAAATACCAGCTGAATCATAACCACGATACTCAAGTTTTTCTAGTCCTTGTAAAAGAATATCGGTTGCATTGGGATTTCCCACAACACCAACAATTCCACACATACTTGTCTTCCTCCAAAAATTGGTATAGTCTAATTCGATTTTTGTGAATTAACTGACAAAATTATAGTTTTTTCACCCCTCTTTGTCAAGAGTCAGCAATTGGTATAGGAGAGCAAATCAAAAAAGATAAGTTTACTTATATGAAACAACTAAAAACCTCCCTGTATTTTGGTGTACAATATCTTAAAATAGGAGGTCTATCTATGAATCTGAAAAAACACAAACTCTATTTTGCTACTTTTTTTACAGATATGCTCTCGAACTTCGGAGATACTGTCTACAGTCTCGCACTCATGAACTATGTATTGCTGGTTCCTCAGAAGGAACCAGCAATCGCACTCGTCAGCATCTCTGAATCTTTGCTAATTCTCTTTAGCATCCTCATGGGCTACTGGGCTGACCAAAAAGAAAAAAAGGTAGACTGGATTCTCTATAGCCAAATCAGTCGCTTCGCCCTCTACCTACTAGCTGGTTTCCTACTCCAGTTTGAGCCAGCCCTCATTTTAGTCCTCGCCCTAGTAGGCACCAACTTCTTTTCTGATTTAGCTGGTAAATTTGAAAATAGCCTGTTCCTCCCCCTTAAAGTACAACTCCTCCCTCCAGAGGAAAGAGAGCCCCTCCTTGCCACCACACAAGGGATCGAGGCTAGTAGCTCCATTGTTTTTCAATTCATCGGAGCAGCTCTCATCAGTTGGATTAGTTATAGTCAACTCGCCTTTCTAAATGCCACTACCTTTTTACTAGCAGCTCTCCTCACCTTATATCTCCGCCCTCATTTATTAAAAAGGGCCACTATTCCTGTTACTCACTCCGAAGAAAAACAGGGACTTATCTCTTCTATAAAAGAAGTCCTTCAGCAAATGAAGCAAACTCCTAAAATGATTCCTTTGCTGAGTATTTTAGCCAGCATCAATGGCATATTCTCCATTTTAATTCCTCTAATTCTGGCCACAATTGCCTCCAAACCTGACTTCGCCATCTTGTCAGCGGCTTCCACTGTTGCTGGTGTCTCCATTATCTTAGGGGTTAGTTCCATCTTGGGAAATATCCTCATTTCCACCCTCTTTAAAAACCTTTCCCTCCTTCACATCATCCAGGCTATTTGCCTCTTGGCTCCACTGCTCTTTTTAAGCTTTCTAAGCCAGCTTCCCTTCCTAGTGATCCTCTGTATATTTTTTATGGGAATTCTCATGGGCTGTATCCAGCCCAAGGTATCTGCCTATTTCATGAGCCACCTTCCCATTGAACAGCTGGGCTTCCTCAGCTCTAGTATCTCAACTTTATTGCAAGCCACCATCCTTGTCAGTCAGCTATTATTTTCAGGATTACTTTTAAGCTTACCACTCTCCTGGATTCTCTTCCTATTCCTAGCCCTAGCCATCGGCCTAAACGTCTTTCTACTGCAAAATAGACAAAAACTCAAAGATTAATTCTAGAAAAACACTCGATTTTCAACCAAGATACACAAAAGCAGAGACCAGATCAAATCTAGTCTCTGCTTTTTAGCTAAAACCCAAAACTCTGGTCTCACTTTGACTGCTCCTGCAAGCTATCTTCAATGACAACCTTCTTAGACCAAGGAGTTTTATGATTCTCAATAAAATTCCCAAAGCCATCTTCCTCTTCGGAACTGTCCTCCTCATCAGAGCTCTCTAGCTCATCCTGATCCTGATTTCCTTCATTCAAATTGACTGTACCGAACAATTGGAATGAACTACTTCCTTTAGAAGCAGCCGAATTCGACTGCACCAAGATCCAGCCACCAACAACCAGACCGACTAATACCAAAAGCAATAAGACTTTTTTCATGATCATCTCCTTACACCAATATAATTATCTATAATAAGGATATATCATCAAATTTTCACACGGCTTTCCAGATTTTTCCACATTTTATCCGATTCCCTTACATGAAAACACTCCATAAATTCAGAAAATGCCTTTACTTTAACAACCGCCAACAGAGTCCTTACCCTTCTCCAACCCCTGAATTGTCTCAGAGATAGCTTCTGACAAATAATAACAATCCAAAAATTCCGCAAATCGCTGACACTCTTTCATCGTATCTAAAGCAGCCTTATCTCCTTGCAAGTAGGCTAAATGAGCTCGACAAAATTTTAGTTGCAGACGTTCAAAAACATCATTTTCTAAAATGTTTAAAGATTGGACCAACCGAATCAACTTACTCGCCCGTCGCTCTTCGCCAATGTCTAATAAATAACCTAGAATATTTAGAAGTATTCGATATACTTTTTTACGGTTTACTTCTATTCCCATATAAAACTGAGTTCGCGCTACTATCTCCTGTATAAAAACTTCTAAAGTTTGAACACTTAACACTTTATAACAAGCACCTAAAATCCATAACTCATAAAAACACCATTCATCTATTGAGAATAAATAATCTGTAATCACCTCTATCTCTATAGCAGGAACTTGATAACCTTTATCACACTTACCCAAAAATACATGCAATACTGCAGCTAAAACTCTAGTCGATTTCTTACCTGTTCTATCATATTCCTTCATTGATGTCGATAATTCTTGTTTTATAAAATAAGTATTTCGATTGTTCATTTCAGTATATAAACGAATAGAAGTACGAATATCTTCTTGCTGATAATAAATATTATAAAACGTAGAAAATTCTCCTTGCAAAATATCCATGTTCTTTAAACAGGCAAAGAAAAGATCTACAGATAGACGGCTCTTTCCATTTTCAAAACGAGACAATTGAGCTGTTGATACATAATCCCCGGCGACCTCAGCCAAAGACATGTTCTTGGACTCCCGCAATATTTTAAAAACTTTTCCATAAGTTTCCATCGCTTCCTCCTCCTTACTCATATGCAATATTCCTAAGTTTTATTTATAAAAGTATATCATATACATATAGAGTAAAAATATTTCACGAGGTAAATTATGAAAAAAATTCTAAACTTATTAGCGCTAATATATATTTTAGCAATAATTAGCATAGCTAAATCCTTATTCCAATATGAAATCACCAGATCTCCTGTCGACTCAACAGGTATCGAACAAATCATTGAGTGGTAAACATTCCCTCTTTTAATTTCTTTTGAGCAATGATATAATTGCTTGGTAATCCTATTTTTACACATCATCAAACCAAAAGAAAGGACCCCTCATGTCTGATTTTTTTAAAGTCCATAATATTCATAAATCTTACAAGGAGCATATAGCCGTTGACCAAGTTTCCTTTAACTTACAAAAAGGGGAGATTTGTGGCTTGGTTGGGGAAAATGGAGCTGGAAAAACCACCTTGCTTCGTTTGCTCACCGGACTCATCCGACGGGATCAGGGAGAGATTCAGGTACAACCAGGTTTAAAAACTGGTGCTCTGATCGAATCCCCTGCTCTCCAACTTCATCTGAGTGCCCAGGACAATCTCCGCTATCTGGGACTCCAGTTAGGCATTTCCAACTTAGAAAAGAGAATTGCAACGGTCTTAGCCTTAATTGGATTAGACCAAGTGGATTCGCGTAAGAAGAGTAAAGATTTTTCCCTAGGGATGCGCCAACGTCTGGCTATTGGTCTGTCGATTCTCCACCAGCCTGATTTTCTAATTTTGGATGAGCCGATTAATGGGCTCGATCCGGCTGGTATTCGAGAAATGCGCAGTATTATCCATAATCTTCGCGAACAGGCAGGGATGACCATCCTCATCTCCAGCCACATCTTGTCCGAATTGGAAATGGTCGTTGATCGCTATCTGATTATGCACCAAGGAAAATTGGTGCGGCAAATTACAAAGGAAGAGCTGGAAGCCCAGGTTGCAGGATCTCTTTGCTTAGAGTCTCAACAAATCCAAGAAGTCGCTGCTCTATTAAACAGGTTAGAACTATCTTTCCACCAAGAAGGAACACGCTTTTTCTTACCTGAAGCAACCCCACTCATGCCTCTCTTACAAGAAATTTTGGCAGAAGGTTTAGTCATTGAAGCAGCCTTCCATCAACGCCATTCATTAGAAGACTACTACCTAACACTCATTCATGGAGGAACTCCACATGCTCAACTATCTTAAGGCAGATCTCTATCGTATTCGCCGAGAAAAACGCTTTTTACTCCCTCTAGCTATTCTCGCAGCCCTCTGCTTTCTAACTACAGCTTTTCTTAAAGGGGAACCTGAAGCAGAATCTAGTATCTCCTTCGTCCAAATGATGGGACAACTCTTCCCGCTCTTCTTTCTAGCCGCTGGTAATTTCTTTCTCGGAGATGACCTACAGCAACGAACAATCAACTATCCAATTATCCAGCTCGGTAATCGCTTGAAACTGTTCGTCTATAAGGTTCTCGCAATTCTCATTACCAACAGTCTTCTCCTAGTCTTAGCTTATCTTTTCTTCGCGCTTTTTCGAACTAGTCTCGGTGGAGCTTTAGGTATAGGTACTCTTTTGGTGATTATGGGACAACAGCTAGCCATCTATGGTTGTATCAGTCTCTTCTTTATCAGCCTCTACCTGCTCTTTCCCAAACCCGGACAAGCTGGCCTAACCTTTGTTATCCTCAGTATCTTTTGGGACAGTCTCTTCCGCTTGGTCGTAAACCAAGTTCTCCACTTGGAACTTCCTAGCTGGATGACACTTTTCCTAGCCTCTCAAGCCGACTATCTGCTAAGTCCAGACTTTTTCCTCATACTAATGGTCTACACCGTTATTCTCCTCTACCTCCTCTATCGACTTTTCCAAAGACAGGAATTCAAGTAGAGTGGACTCAAAAAAATCCTCCGATTTTATTTTCGGAGGATTTTTCCTTATTTCACAACAATATTGACCAATTTATTCGGTACGGCAATAACTTTGAGGATCTCTTTATCGGCAATTTCGGCCTGAACTTTTTCATGAGCCAGGACTGTTGCTTGGAGGTCCTCTTTGGAGAGGTCTTTAGGAACCATAAGTTTGGCACGGACCTTACCTTTAACTTGGACAACAATTTCGACTTCGTCTTCGACGAGGAAAGCCTCGTCATGGCTTGGCCAGGGCACATAGCTAATGGACTGGCCAGAGGCGGTAAGGGTTTGCCAAAGCTCTTCGGCCAAGTGTGGGGCAAATGGCGCTAGAAGTTGGATAAAGCCTTTGGCATAGTCGATGTAGAGTTTGTCGGCCTTGTTGGCGGCGTTGACAAAGATCATCAGTTGGGCGATGGCGGTGTTGAATTTGTAGTCTTCAATCTGCTCGGTTACAGCCTTGACGGTTTCGTGGTAGACCTTATCTAGCTGGCCGTCATTGTCAGTGCTTAGTTCCTTGCTGGTGATGAGGCGGTAAACCCGGTCCAAGAATTTCCGACTGCCTTCCAGACCTTCCTCACTCCAGGCAATGGAAGCGTCCAGTGGTCCCATAAACATCTCGTAGACCCGTAGGGTATCCGCTCCGAATTGATCCACAACATCGTCCGGATTGACCACATTTTTCAGCGATTTGGACATTTTAGCCGGTGTTTGCTCCAATGTCTCACCTGTCTCACAATGGATGAAGGTGCCATCTCGTTTTTCGACCTTGTCGCTTGCGACCAAAGCCCCTCGGCCATCGCGGTAGCTGGTTCCCAAGATCATACCCTGGTTGAAGAGTTTTTGGAAAGGCTCCTTGGTTGGGACCACGCCGAGGTCATAAAGGAACTTGTGCCAGAAGCGGGCATAGAGCAGGTGTAAAACGGCATGCTCAGCTCCCCCGATATAGATATCGACTGGCAACCACAGCTTGAGTAACTCCTCATCGGCTAATTTCTCAGTATTGTGGGGATCGATGTAGCGGAGGTAATACCAGCTGGAACCAGCCCACTGGGGCATGGTATTGGTTTCCCGGCGACCTTTGACACCATCTTCGCGGGTCACTTCAAGCCAGTCTGTCAAGTTGGCTAGTGGGCTTTCGCCGGTTCCGGATGGTTTAATATCTGTGGTTTTTGGTAAGACAAGCGGAAGTTGGTCTTCTGGGACTGCTGTGGAAGTACCGTCTTCCCAATGGATGATCGGGATTGGTTCTCCCCAATAACGTTGGCGACTAAAGAGCCAGTCACGAAGCCGGTAGGTGATGGTTTCTTCCCCCATCCCCTTTTCTTCTAGCCAAGCCGTCATCTTCGCCTTAGCTTCTTTTGTATTTAAACCATCCAAAAATTCCGAATGAATATGCGGACCATCTTCGGTATAAACGGCCTGCTCCACATCGCCACCTTCAATCACCGGGATGATCGGTAGGTCGTAAACCTGGGCAAATTCCCAGTCACGCGCATCATGAGCTGGAACGGCCATCACAGCACCGGTTCCGTAGCTAGCCAAAACATAATCCGCGATCCAGATTGGAATCTCCTTGCCGTTGGCTGGATTGATGGCATAAGCACCGGTGAAGGCACCCGTCTTCTCCTTGGCCAAATCGGTCCGCGCCAAATCTGACTTGAGGCTGGCCTGACGCTTGTAGTCTGCTACAGCCTCAGCCTGCTCGGGACTGGTAATCACATCCACTAGCGGATGCTCTGGCGCCAAGACTGCATAAGAAGCCCCAAACAGGGTGTCCACACGCGTTGTGAACACAGAGAAGCCTTCCTCATGCCCCTTGATCTTGAAATGAACCGTCGCCCCAGACGACTTGCCAATCCAGTTCCGCTGCATATCCTTGATGGACTCTGGCCAATCCAGGTCCTCCAAGTCTTCCAAGAGACGGTCAGCATAAGCGGTAATCTTCAACATCCACTGACGCATCGGCTTGCGCACCACTGGATAACCCCCCCGCTCAGAAGTTCCATCCGGAAGCACTTCCTCGTTGGCAATCGCAGTTCCAAGCTCTTCGACCCAGTTTACCGGCACTTCAGCCTCATAGGCCAAGCCTTTTTCAAAGAGCTTGGTGAAGATCCACTGGGTCCACTTGTAGTAGTTAGGGTCTGTTGTGTTGACTTCCCGATCCCAGTCATAAGAAAAACCAAGGGCATTGATCTGGCGTTTAAAGTTAGCGATATTCTCCGCCGTAAACTCCGCTGGGTCATTCCCTGTGTCCATGGCATACTGCTCCGCTGGAAGACCGAAAGCATCCCAGCCCATCGGATGAAGGACATTGTAGCCCTGGGCCCGCTTGTAGCGGCTCAAAATATCTGTCGCTGTATAGCCCTCTGGGTGACCAACGTGTAAACCAGCACCAGACGGATACGGGAACATATCCAAGGCATAAAACTTGGGTTTATCCGCATCTGTTCCTGTTTTAAAGGTTTCATTTTCAGCCCAGAATTGCTGCCATTTGGACTCAATTTCTTTATGATTATAAAAGCTCATCATCTGCCTCACTTTAACAATAAATTAATCCCATTATACCATGAAAAAAGCAGGACAGCCAAGCGATTCCAGCCAGTTTCCTGACCAAAAGAAAGACTGGATCCCTTATGCCAGGAATCCAGTCTTTCTATTTTTCTTCACCCGACGTTAGCCAGGCCTTGCCTAAGCTTTTCTTATGCCTGGGTCTCGCCGCCTCGCTTGAATGCAAAATCGTTCGCGGAAGTAAGGTGCTTCTCGAAGTCACCAACAGGAAACTATTCAAAATCCAACTGGGCCTTGCTGGTGAAGTAGGTCCGATAAGCAAAGTAGGAGGCAATCACTGCCGCGAGACTGGTGGCCGACAGCAACATAAACATCACCATAATCTGGTAGCGAATCGCATGTACCGGATCGACCCCCGCGAAGATTAGACCTGACATCATTCCAGGCAGACTGACCAGCCCAACTGTTTTCGCCGAATCAATGGTTGGCTGCATCCCCGTCCGGATGCTCTCTCGTAAAATGTCCTGGGAAGCCAGTTTCACAGACGCCCCGAGACTTAATTTTTCCAGCACCTGCTGGCGGTTATCTGTAAACAAACGGTGCATGGACCGGTAGGACAGCCCAACAGCGGCCATGGCATTGCTGGCCAACATCCCCGAAATCGGAATTACTTGCGACGGGATAAATTGAATCGCCCCAGAAGCCACCAGAATCCCCAAGGTCAGACCGGTGGAGACCAAGAGCGCCAAGAAGGGATGGAGTTGTTTCTTGTTAGGATTGGGATTGCGCTTATTGGCCTGGCTACTAGCATTGTAGAGAATCACCAAGACCATAGCCAGGCTCAAAAAGACATTGGAAACCTGGAAGATAAACTGGAGGACATAGCCCACCAGAATCAATTGCACAACTGTCCGCAGCACAGCCATGGCAATATCCTTGGTCAGCCCCAGCTTTTCCTTCTGACTAATCCCCATGGCTACCAAAACCAGGGTAAAAATCAAAACTAGCGATAGATTATCAACCGATACATTTGTCATAGAACTAACCTTCCTCCCTCAACTTGCAGTACTTTCTCGGCCGCCGCAATTTCTGCAGCGTCGTGGGTCACTTCAATGATCGTTTTCCCAGATGCGTGGTAGTCACCAATCAGACCATGCACGACCTCTTTGGTCGTCGCATCTAACCCAACTGTTATTTCGTCCAGCAGTAAGACCTTTGGCTCAAATAGTAAGTTTCGAATCAAAGCCACCCTTTGTTTTTCCCCACCGGACAAATCCGTAATGTTCTTGTTTAAAAAAGCTTCAGAAAGGTTGACCCTCCGCAAAGCTTGGACCGCCCGCTGGCGATCAAAGGCTAGCTGCCGCACCTGGAAGGGGAAGGCCAAATTATCCTCGACCGTCTTGCCAAACAAAACCGGCTGCTGGAAGCAATAGGATACCTCCTGACGATAGAGCGGCATGTCCAAGTCAGCCAGATTACTGCCCTGATACAGAATCTGCCCCTGACTCGGAGAAATCAACCCTCCCAAAAGCTTCAAGATACTACTCTTCCCGCTCCCAGAGGGTCCAACCAAGGTCAACCGCTCTCCCTCTTGAACCGAAAAATCAATCGCTTGCAAAATCGCCTGCCCTTTATCTGAAAAGCCCAAGGACTCCACCGTAAACACTGCCATAGCCACCACTCCTCTATCTTTATTTAGAACAATTCTAATTATATTCTTTCCCAGCCCTCCTGTCAACCACTTAGATAAAGATCATAAAAGTCAAACAGTTTAAAGAAGGTGTGAATTTTCAAGGGCTACTCCCACCTCTCAGCATCTCTAACTCTAAGCACAAGCAAAAACCTTGCCCCTATTGATGAGGAACAAGGTTTGACAAAGGAGCTTTATTTGTCCTTTAAACTGACCAGACCCTTTAGAGCCAGTAGTGAAATAAATCCCATAAACATAATGGATACTACAGGACGACTCTCCATCATGGAAAAGGCTAATGAAACACACACAATAATGAGTAGAAAAATTCGCTTTAATTCCTGATTATTCGGCTGAGTATTTTTCATGACTAGACCTCCGTTTTTTCTAATTTTATTATAGCACAACTCTAGTATAAGACATAACCTCGTTTTTAAAAACAAAGTCATCCAGAATTTTTTTATCTAGATGACTTCCTTTTTCATAAAGATACTCGTGATGCTAACTTAGAATAACAAATTTTAGGGCACCTCTAAAAACTAAATTTCTGAAAATCTAAATGTTGATTTATCAAGATTTGAGTGATTCAATTTGAAGAAAAACTGGGGTTTTTAGAGATCCCCTTTAGACTAAGTCAATACAATCAATCCTCCGACTACGATACCAGATGCAACTCCAGCAAGATACCATCCGTCACCGTAAAATTCGTCTGTTACGATTTCTTCAAAGACTAGTTCATTCATATAATTATCTAACGCTTTCATAAATTCCCTCTTAAGTTAAAGTAACACCTAAACCTACAATAGTCAAACCAGCTATAAAACCGTCAACAAAATCTCTACCATTTCCATTTAATTCAGATGAGTCAATTTCTTCAAAAAGAAGGTCCTGTTTCATATTATCAATAAATTCCATAATACCACTCCTTCACAACAATATTTATCAGATCTATCCTAATAGCTGAGAGACTTTTCTGTTCTCATTTATGTAATAAGCATAACTGCTGCACCAGCGAATACACCAGCTACAAAAGCAGCACCAATTTCATTCCAACCATTGAACTCCTTAGAATCCACTTCCTCAAATTTGATCAATTCTTTTTCCATTTCCTCACCCCCTTTCAATAAAGTATCTGTTCTTATTGATACTTCACTACCTTTTTACCAATCATGGTCAATGCTTTTTCAAGACTGACTTCATTAATAGTGAGCGGTGGCATAATCGATAAACCTTCCTCACCATTATTGGCATAAAGATATACAAGAATACCCAACTTCTCCAATTCCTTTACCAACTGGGCTGCATAACCTGGAATCGTTCGAACAGAAATCATTGCTCCAATATTGCGATAGATTACACCTTGTGCATCGAAAATATTCCGAAGAGTTTCCGAAATCCATGTAACACGATTTTCAAGCGAAGATTTTTCCTTTAGGTAATAGTCTAAAGTAACTTCTGCCGAAACCATTCCCAATAAATTCCCATTTTGAGTTGAAAAATGCTCTTTAATACTAGTTGATTTCTGCAGTCGATAATCCAATTCTTCCGCAACACAAACACAACCAAAGGGAGTGATCCCATTATTAATAGCCTTACTCAAGCAAATTAAATCTGGAACTTCTGATAGATGGTTGAAAAAGAAGGGTAAGCCTGTTTTGAAAAATCCAGTTGCCACTTCATCGAAAACCGTAATCACCTGATTCTCTCTCAGTAGCTTCAATAATTTATTAGACTTCCTGCGAAACGTTAACTATCCTTCAAAATTGATAATACCAGCAATCAAATTCATTCGTAAACCAA
>NZ_JAOBSU010000140.1:0-3372 GCF_025447695.1 Streptococcus danieliae
TTACAATTCCTTGTCCGATTAATACACACATTCAAACTCTGCTTTGGAGTTTACACAAAATTCTTGACACACCCTCGTGAATAGACTCAGACTGAAAATTGAATGTAGGATTCATTTTTTCAGTCTGAGTTTTTAGATGCTAACCCATAGTCGAAACTCAGACAAGATAATTGCAGGTACCAAAAAGCTCTCCAAAGTCAGAGGTTTTCCTCAAGACTTTTTGGAGAGCTTTTGATGTACCCGATTATTGGGCGCTTACAGTGTTTTGCGTTTTTGAGCAGTTTTGGTGAGGCTGACTTCGACCTCGGGGTCAAGGCTGGAGAGGGTGTCCATGATGTCCTTGTCGTGAATGCTGGCATCAAATTCCACCTCATATTCCAGGATTAATTGGTCACCTTTCTTTTGGGATTTGAGGGAAAGTAAGTGGCTGTCTGTGTGATGGTTGGGGAAGTTTTTGGCAAAAAGGTCTTCGTAATCATAGTCACGGGGCAGGGTAATTTGCAGGTGACGTTTACTGCGGCTGACCTTGGTGAAGCTGCTGTTTTCCAAGGCCAAGAGGAGCAGGCAGATAAACAAGGTGAAACAGCTAGCCAGTAGGAGGTAGCCCATGCCTGTGGCTAGGCCGATAGCGGTGGCGGTGAAGATGAGGAGGAGTTCTTTGGAGCTGGCTGCGGCGGAGCGAAAGCGGATGAGGCTGAAGGTGCCGGCAACGGCGACTCCGGTTCCAAGGTTGCCGTTGACCATAAAGATAATCATCGCAATTAGGCTGGGTAGGAGGGTTAGGGTCATGACAAATTCCTTGGTATAAAAGGTTCGGTACTTGTAGGCTGCTGTCAAGATTAGTCCAAGCAGGAGGCTGACCAGGAGGCTGGTTGAAAGGCTGAGGGTGTCGATCGTAGGGACTCCTGTGGTGGTGCTGAAGACGCTGTTAAAGAGTGTTTCTTGCAAGGCTAAGCTCCTTTCTATTTTCTTGGCTAGCTAGGCGGTAGGCGGTTCCGTATTTAGACCAGGAGGCCTGGGTGATGCCGTACTTATTGAAGATTTGGGGCAACCAAGTGGGACATGCTTCAGGGACCTTGACTTCCATAATGACCTTGCTAGGATCTAGTAAATCCTTGCCGTATTTACCGGCTGACAGGGAGATATCCCAGTCGCGGTAGAGGAGGTTTTGGTCGATGGTGATGCGGATGTCGGCATCCTGTTTGCCACGGAAGGAGAGGCGGTCATAATAGATGTACATTTTTGGTTGGAGTTGTTGGTGGCGTTGGCGCAGCTGGGTTAAATCCTTTTGGATTTGGTCGTCAATGAGGGACTGGTCCAGGCCATCGATGATAGAAAGGCCGGTGGTGACATAGCTGGTAATGGCGTTGGCAGTGGAGGTGAGACGGTTTTTATAGCCGATGCCGTCAATCTTCTTTTTAATTTCTAAGAAGGCCTTGCTACTAGCTTGAGGCTGGGGGTCGTAGAGACGCATGCGGACCTTTTCACGCGCATACTTTTTTGCAATGGAGTCTTGAATCAGGTCGAATTGCTCGGTATCAAAGTAGATGTTGGTAATGGTTGAGGTGGCGTAGGCGTCAGCCTCCATGTAAACCTCCAGGTCTTGCAGAACCTGTTTTAACACCGTTTTTTCGAGGATGTATTTGGTTTCAATTCGTTTAAATTGTTTTTGGATAATCTTGGTAGGCATTGTAAGCCCCTTTCATATTTTCTGAAAGTAGGATAACCAGTCAAACTTAAAGCAAGCTGAAAGAGGTTGTGAAAATGTCTCATGTGTTACAAAAAGTTACAGAAGTGACACAGTTCTTTTAAGATGAGTTCCAGGGTCTTTTTTTGTTGAAAATTATGATAGTATAGATTTATCACGTTAAGAAAGAGATTCAAATAATTATGAAATTAAATAAAAAAATTATGCTTGCGTCCAGCTTGTTGCTTTCAGTCTTTGCTGGAAATAATAGCGCTCAGGCGACGGATCAAGATGGAAGTTGGGTCGCTCGTACGGTTGACCAAATCCGTGACAATCTTGTTCGTGACAATAACACCTTGACTTATACCGTTCAATATGGTGATACCCTTGGACGGATTGCCGAAGCGATGGGTGTGGATATGGCTGTTTTGGCACGTTTGAACCAAATTGAAAATGTCAATGTTATCCAACCAGGAATGTTGCTTCGTGTAACAGTAGGTGCCAACAACCAACCATTAACGTTTGAAGTGATTAACCCACAATTGGAAGGACCTGCTTCTCATGTGGCCAGCGTTGATTTGACTCGCCAAGAAATCTACACGCAAGATCAAATTATTCCTATGTCTCAAACAAGTGCGACTATTGTTGAAGAGGACAAAGGTCCAACTTACATGGCAACACAACCACCTGCAGTGAACCCAGCAGTGAGTCAAGCTCAAGAACTGGCTCCTGTTGCTGAACAGGTTGAAGTAGCGGCACCTGCGGCTCAAGCACCTGTAGCACCAGCTGTTGAGGCTCCAGTAGCTCAACCAGCAGTCGCTAAAGCAGCGCCAGTCGTTGAACAACCTGAAGCACCAGCTGTGGTTGAAACTCCAGCCCAAGAAGTTGCAGCAGAGGAAGCGCCAGCTCCAAGCCCAGCCCCAGAAGCTGTCGAGCCTGAAGTAGCAGCCCCAGCACCAGAGGTTACAGCCCCAGAAGCAGAAACTTCTGAAACGCTACTAGCGGATGAAGAACACAACCATGACCATGATCATGCTGAAGAGCCTGCAGCACCGGTAGAACAACCAGCTGAACCAGCTGCAGTTGAAACACCAGCCCCAGCGCAACCAGCCCCAACTGCAACCCCAGTTGATACTTCTGGACTTCAGCCAGTGGCAGCTAACTTCATGCAAGACATTGCCAACCAGTTTGGAATTACCGATTATTCGAAATTCCGTGCGGGTGACCAAGACCACGGACGTGGACTTGCAGTGGATGCTATGGTTTACAATGATGCAGCTCTTGGAAATCAAGTAGCTCAGTACGCTGTAGACAATATCGATTCCGCAAATATTTCTTACATCATTTGGCAACAACGTTTCTATGCACCGGTCAACAACATTTATGGACCTGCTAACACTTGGAATATGATGCCAGACCGTGGTAGTGTAACAGCCAACCATTACGACCACGTTCACATTTCCTTTAACGGATAAGTATAACACTAGATGGGAGTGGGACAGAACTAAATTTGAAAAAATTTAGTTAATTCGCTTTCTTAATTTTGGGTTCATGCTAAAAAGATCCACTGGATCTTTTTACTCCCACCCCGCAAGGTTGATTAGGTCAGGTTCGGAGTCCTCTCAGCGAGTCAGGAATTGACTCGCTGAGCCTATGATATGGACGAACATGAAATGTTCGCTATC
>NZ_JAOBSU010000141.1:0-3346 GCF_025447695.1 Streptococcus danieliae
CAACCCCCAACTACTTCCGGCGTTCTAGGTCTTAACTTCTGTGTTCGGCATGGGAACAGGTGTATCTCCTAGGCTATCGTCACTTAACTATAGGATATTAAAGCCGTCAAGCTTGCTTGCACTTCTTAAGGAAAAATAGGAATTTTGACGAAGTGTCCTAAGACACTAGGAAGAATTATCTTTTTTCCAAAGAAGTGAGGCTGTATTCGACTTCTATTCTTTTGAGTATTCAAGAACACTCAAAATTGAATATCTATTCAAATCTCTAACAAGATCCAAAACTTACACACAAGAGTCGTCTTACGACTTCGGATAAGTCTTCGAGCTATTAGTATTAGTCCGCTACATTGCTCACACAACTTCCACTCCTAACCTATCTACCTGATCTTCTCTCAGGGCTCTTATTCATTACTGATGGGAAATCTCATCTTGAGGTGGGTTTCACACTTAGATGCTTTCAGCGTTTATCCCTTCCCTACATAGCTACCCAGCTGTGCCTCTGGCGAGACAACTGGTACACCAGCGGTAAGTCCACTCTGGTCCTCTCGTACTAGGAGCAGATCCTCTCAAATTTCCTACGCCCGCGACGGATAGGGACCGAACTGTCTCACGACGTTCTGAACCCAGCTCGCGTGCCGCTTTAATGGGCGAACAGCCCAACCCTTGGGACCGACTACAGCCCCAGGATGCGACGAGCCGACATCGAGGTGCCAAACCTCCCCGTCGATGTGAACTCTTGGGGGAGATAAGCCTGTTATCCCCAGGGTAGCTTTTATCCGTTGAGCGATGGCCCTTCCATACGGAACCACCGGATCACTAAGCCCGACTTTCGTCCCTGCTCGAGTTGTAGCTCTCGCAGTCAAGCTCCCTTATACCTTTACACTCTGCGACTGATTTCCAACCAGTCTGAGGGAACCTTTGGGCGCCTCCGTTACCTTTTAGGAGGCGACCGCCCCAGTCAAACTGCCCGTCAGACAC
The DNA here is from genome assembly GCF_025447695.1 of Streptococcus danieliae. Taxonomy (NCBI): domain Bacteria; kingdom Bacillati; phylum Bacillota; class Bacilli; order Lactobacillales; family Streptococcaceae; genus Streptococcus; species Streptococcus danieliae. Next base: position 979 of record NZ_JAOBSU010000141.1, read on the forward strand.
TGTCTCCGATAGGGATCACCTATCCGGGTTAGAGTAGCCATACAACAAGGGTAGTATCCCAACAGCGCCTCACTAGAAACTGGCGTCCCTAGATCATCGGCTCCTACCTATCCTGTACATGTGGCACAGATACTCAATATCAAACTGCAGTAAAGCTCCATGGGGTCTTTCCGTCCTGTCGCGGGTAACCTGCATCTTCACAGGTACTAAAATTTCACCGAGTCTCTCGTTGAGACAGTGCCCAAATCATTACGCCTTTCGTGCGGGTCGGAACTTACCCGACAAGGAATTTCGCTACCTTAGGACCGTTATAGTTACGGCCGCCGTTTACTGGGGCTTCAATTCATACCTTCGCGTTACCGCTAAGCACTCCTCTTAACCTTCCAGCACCGGGCAGGCGTCACCCCCTATACATCATCTTACGATTTAGCAGAGAGCTGTGTTTTTGATAAACAGTTGCTTGGGCCTTTTCACTGCGGCTCAGTTATACTGAGCGCCCCTTCTCCCGAAGTTACGGGGCCATTTTGCCGAGTTCCTTAACGAGAGTTCTCTCGATCACCTGAGGCTACTCGCCTCGACTACCTGTGTCGGTTTGCGGTACGGGTAGTATATAGATTAGCGCTAGAAGCTTTTCTCGGCAGCCTGACATCAGGGACTCGATAGCCTTAGCTACCTCCCCATCACAGCTCAATGTTACAGGTAAAAGCATTTGACTCTTACCACACCTCACTGTTTAGACCAGAATCCATTAACTGGCTTCCCCTAGCCTTCTGCGTCACTCCTTCACTCTATATACTAGTACAGGAATATCAACCTGTTGTCCATCGAATACACCTTTCGGTCTCTCCTTAGGTCCCGACTAACCCAGGGCGGACGAGCCTTCCCCTGGAAACCTTAGTCTTACGGTGGATGGGATTCTCACCCATCTTGCGCTACTCATACCGGCATTCTCACTTCTATGCGTTCCAGTGCTCCTCACGGTACACCTTCTCCACACATAGAACGCTCTCCTACCATCCTTTACAGGATCCACAGCTTCGGTAAATTGTTTTAGCCCCGGTACATTTTCGGCGCAGGGTCACTCGACTAGTGAGCTATTACGCACTCTTTGAATGAATAGCTGCTTCTAAGCTAACATCCTAGTTGTCTGTGCAACCCCACATCCTTTTCCACTTAACAATTATTTTGGGACCTTAGCTGGTGGTCTGGGCTGTTTCCCTTTCGACTACGGATCTTAGCACTCGCAGTCTGACTGCCGACCATAAATCATTGGCATTCGGAGTTTATCTGAGATTGGTAATCCGAGATGGACCCCTCACCCAAACAGTGCTCTACCTCCAAGATTCTTAATGTCGACGCTAGCCCTAAAGCTATTTCGGAGAGAACCAGCTATCTCCAAGTTCGTTTGGAATTTCTCCGCTACCCACAAGTCATCCAAGCACTTTTCAACGTGCCCTGGTTCGGTCCTCCAGTGAGTTTTACCTCACCTTCAACCTGCTCATGGGTAGGTCACATGGTTTCGGGTCTACGACTACATACTATACCGCCCTTTTCAGACTCGGTTTCCCTACGGCTCCGTCTCTTCAACTTAACCTCGCATGTAATCGTAACTCGCCGGTTCATTCTACAAAAGGCACGCTCTCACCCATTAACGGGCTCGAACTTCTTGTAGGCACACGGTTTCAGGTTCTATTTCACTCCCCTCCCGGGGTGCTTTTCACCTTTCCCTCACGGTACTGGTTCACTATCGGTCACTAGGGAGTATTTAGGGTTGGGAGATGGTCCTCCCAGATTCCGACGGGATTTCTCGTGTCCCGCCGTACTCAGGATACTGCTAGCTCATTAAACTATTTTAAATACGAGGCTCTCACTCTCTTTGGCTGACCTTCCCATGTCATTCTTCTATAGTCTAACTTCACATTTTGCAGTCCTACAACCCCGAGTGGTAAACCACTCGGTTTGCCCTCCTGCCGTTTCGCTCGCCGCTACTCAGGCAATCGCGTTTGCTTTCTCTTCCTGCAGCTACTTAGATGTTTCAGTTCACTGCGTCTTCCCTCTTTAGTCTTAACAACTAAAGATACTAGCCTTCAGCTAGTGGGTTCCCCCATTCGGACATCTCTGGATCTTCGCTTACTTACAGCTACCCAAAGCATTTCGTCGTTTGTCACGTCCTTCATCGGCTCCTAGTGCCAAGGCATCCACCGTGCGCCCTTACTAACTTAACCTTCTTCTTAACTCTACCTGAATTAAGTAAACTCTTATGCGTTCAGCGTTTCGGTTTATTTCTTGTTACTTTCTTTGATATAGATATTCAATTTTCAATGTTCTAGCAGGATATTAAAGCCGTCAAGCTTGCTTGTGCTTCTAG
>NZ_JAOBSU010000142.1:0-3320 GCF_025447695.1 Streptococcus danieliae
TCAGTTGTACTGAAGTTAGTCCGTCCGTCTGCCGAACTTGCATAAGCAACGTGGAAGTATGGTGTTCGACCATCTGCCCCTTTTGGTCCTGGTGTACCATTTCGACCATCGGAACCTTTAACCAAGGTCCACTGGTACTTGGTTGGGTCTGTAGAGTCAACTTCTACAAAGTCAACATACATACCGATATAGGTGCGGTTAGAGTCCGAAACAGAGAACCCTTGGCGACCATCAGCAGAATTGGCATAAGCGATGTGGGTGTACTGAGTTTTCCCATCAGTTCCCTTTTGTCCAGGGATCCCACGCTCACCACGTTCCCCTTGAAGACCGCGGAGACCTCTTTCTCCAGGGTCTCCCTTTTCTCCTTTCTCGCCATGGACGGCAAGCAAAATAGGCTCAGTCGTTTTCACAGAGCCGTCGGAATACTCTTCCATGCGGTAATACCAGAGGAAGCGTTTTTCTGGTGTCACCAATTGCGGATCTAAGCTCCAGCCCAACTCCTTGTCTGCTTTAAGCGGACCCTTAATAGGAGTAGTCCCCTTGACCAAAACAGCCCAGTCCGCACCAGAGCGAAGCTTATCATCATTACTTCCAGTCACATCCTTGCTAGCTTGAGAACCGTGACGGTAAATCTCGATTCGCGGATTAGCTTTATTGGCATAGTCCGCTTTTTGACTATCGTTCATGGTCTCTTCTTTAGGAACTGTGAAAGTCCCCCACCAAAAATCCAACTCTGAATCATAAGCCAATTTTGATGAGCTTTGTTGATTATTGGTCGTATTGATGGGAGCCAATAACTGCAAGCGCCATCCATTGTAGAAGACCATGGGCTTATAGTTGTTAAAGTTTTGCCCAGTTCGCCACCAGCGAACGGCTAATGTATAGGTAGCCCCTGCTTCAAGCGGTTCTGCCAATTGATACACCTTAGACTGAAAATTAGTGCTCTCCCAGCGGGAATCACTCTCCTGTAATAAGTTTCCGTGCGGAACGGTAACCCCGCCCTCGTAATCAGTCAGAGCGTAATAGTTGGTGTAATTGACCACCCCCCGCCCATCTTGCCCGTCCTGTCCGTCATCACCTTTAACCTTGACCCACTTATAGTGTCCTGGATCAGTCGAATCCTCCGGCGTGTGGTCGCTGTAGGTTCCCATGTACTCCTTATTAGCACTATCCTCGACCGTGAAATTAAGCCGGCCATCTTCACTATCCGCCCATGCTGTATGAAAATAAGGCGTCCGTCCGTCTGCCCCTTTCTCACCAGCCCTTCCGACTGCCCCATCCATGGCATTGGTGAAAGAAATATCCGTTTTAGCAACAAGAACATTATCGACATAAGCCTCAACAACCACATTCAAGACCTCTTCAACATCGCTCCCTTTAACCTCCAATTGTTGGTTGGTCCCCAGGAACCTGTCTTCTAGGTCCTTGAAAAGAAAGATCGCCTGGCGCTCGGTCTTACCTTTAAAAAGCTGGGCCGTCAAGAGCGACGAACCATTGTGGTTCTTAAAGGCGACTCCGTTATCTGTTGTCAGACGGATTTCATAAGGCCGCGCATCCTCAACCATCTTCTCCAACTCATTCATGAGATTTTTAGACACCTTATTTTCTAAGGCGACAAAATTCGAAAAGACAGTCTTATTGCTGCTAGGATTGGTGAAGGAAATGGTCTGTTCAGATACCCGAGCTTGGAGGATGAGTGTTGGTGTGAAACCTTCATCACGAATCTTCACGGTGTCCCCGATTTCCAAATCAACATAGCCATCAACTTCATAGGTGATTTTCGGATAGGCGTGTTTGCGCAATTCCCGCAAACCATTGGAAATCAAGGTCTCTTGCGAATCCGTTTCAATCTTCATGTCCTTGCGGATCCAGTTATCACTTGTTTCTCGACCAGATAACACAGATGGGTAAAGGTCCCGGGATAGAGGCGCATAGAGCACTCCGTTCTTGAGGTAGAACTCAACCTGCCCCTTCTCATTCTTCCATTCCTGGTACTTTTTAGGGTCAATCTTGACTTCTACAACCTCGTTTGTAGTTGTGGTAACCTCTGCTTTCGCTTCTTCCTTTTTAGGTTCAGCAGGTTTTGGAGTTACTCCAATGGAACCTCCGTTGGCCAATTCCGGTGGGTAGCAAACGGTTTGCATGCCAGTTCTAAAGGTGGCTAGATCGTAGGTATTCTCAATAACATACCGCTTACCAGCGAAATTCTGCTCAAGAACCGTGACACGATTCCCTTCAACTTTTCGGATAATCCCAGTGTGCCCATAGTAGCCTGTTTGAGGGGGTGTCCCGTTGTTTGGTTTAACATTATACAATCCACCGGCCCGAATATCTCCTCCACCTCTAACAACTTTCCAGCCGTACTTAGCGAAGTTGTACCCATCTCCAATATGAGAAGCACGCATAGTGTCACCAATAACGTCTGTAATACCAGTCAAACCCCCACCAAGACCTGGACCTTTCAGTTTCATAGAATACCAAGCTGCTAAGCCGTAACACTCACCAGAACCGACTGTACGATTTTTAAGACTATCCGCTTCTCTCAGAACCGCTTCTGTTTTCGGAGCACTAGTCTCCCCGTCTCCTTTTTGGTTCGGCATACGGTAAACGTATGTATAGACCGCTCGCCCCATACTTTGGAGATATGCTTGATAGTTGTTGGTTGAGATACCATTATGCCGAAAGTTACAGTGAATCATATCCGAGTTGTTTTTCATGAGCATTGTATGCCCATCAGCCCCAGCACTGTATCCACGCTTGCCCCATATAAGGATGTCTCCACGCTGGAGAGGAATCTGCCTGTTTTCTGCGACTAACTGATAACCTGCCCGCTTTAGGGCATCATGTTCGGTTTCTGTAGAGAAAGGCCAAGTGCCAATTCCTGGAAAGCCTGCTGCTTGCATTGCATAGTAGATAGCGGAAGAACAATCGTAAGAGCCTGGACCTGTCCGAGCTCCCATAGAGTAAGTGACTTTACCCTGCCTTGCTTCAAACCACTGGACCATCTTATCGATTCGTGGGTCCTTAGTCGCAGAAGAAACCTCCGCAGGTCCGCCAAGGTTTCCAATCAATTCTCCACGATCAAGCTTATCCAAAACCCCATTGTTAGCCTGATTGACTCCAGAACGAATGGAGCGCATTTGACCAATGTAATGTCCATAACCAGAAGCTGCATAGTCGTACCGAGCGCCACCCGAACGGAAGAGGCCATTCGTATAGCCTTCAATATCCTTCTTGCCTTTTACGGCATAGATGCCTTGATGAGCTAGTGTATAGGTATAGTCCTTGAAGAAATCATCCAGATTAGCATAGTGCATATA
>NZ_JAOBSU010000143.1:0-3274 GCF_025447695.1 Streptococcus danieliae
AACGGATCGTCAAGAAAACTTACACTCTGAACGAAGAGACTGGTGAGGTGACAGAAGTTGTTACTGAGGAAGAAATTTCAGCAGTGAAGCGTGTGATTAAACGTGGAACGATGAAACCAGTAGAAGAGTGTCCAGTTGTTCCAGCAGTAGATTGTCCAGTACCGACAGCTGCAAGTCCGGAAGTGAAAACTCTTCCAGAAACTGGAACTGAATCAGGAGCAACTCTAGCTCTAGCAGGAGCAGCTAGCCTCCTAGCCGGTGCAGCCCTAGTAAAGAAAAAAGAAGAAGACTAAGACGCAATCAAGTCTAATCGAACTTCAAAATAGCCAAAGAGGCTGGGAGTGATCCCAGCCTCTTTGTTGTTATGAGTGTTTTGTGGAATCCCTGAAAACTGACGATGTCTTCTAAACTCATTTTGGGTTTATGGCCACCCTTATAGTGTTTTGCCTGATAAGTAACTGTCAAGATTTCTAACATTTTTTCAAAAGTTATTCTCTCAACACCAACTAGGCGTTTAAAGCCTGCATCGGAAAGTTTTTTACTCCCAAATTATTCATACCTATCATAAAAATCAGGTGGAATCGTTGATAATCCAAGGATTCCGCCTGGTTTTTTTAGTTATCATATGAGGGCACCTCTAAAAACTCAATCCCTAAAAATCCAAACGTTGATTTATCAAGGTTTCAATAACTTAATTTGCAGAAAAACGGAGGTATTTAGAGGTGCCCATGAATAATTCGGGTTACTGGATTCATAATCCATAGCTTTAGTTTATCATATTATAGTTTTGCAGGAAGTCTATTCCAGAATTTGAAACTAACCAAATGTAACTTTCTCGGGTATTTTTTTATCAATTATAAAAATATATATTCTTTGTCAAGTTTAGTGTTTTTGTATAATTTTATGGTATACTTAACTTGTATCATTAGAATTAGGAGGATACTATGTATTTTAATAGGAAAGGTGTAAAACAAACCAACTGGCGTATGGTCAAAAAAGGGAAACATTTCTTATTTGGCTGCTCACTTGTGCTAGCTCTAGGGGCTAACTCTATGGTAGGTGCAGATGAGGTTACAGTTGGGGAGGAGCCTGATACGGATTCTTCAGTAGTCGCGACTACCGATCAAGATGATACGGATAGGACCGATGAAGTGGAAACAAGGACTTATCAAGCTCCATTAACAAACCAAGTTATGGTCCAAGATTCCTCTAATAAACTTGAGGGAGAGGAGACTCAAGCTGAGGAAAAGAAAGTAGAAGTATCTGATGAGGAGATTGAAGAGACTCAACCAATTGCTTCGGAAGATACAAGGCCCCCAAAAAAATCTGTAGAATCCTTGACTTCTGTGCAGTCACTCAATCAAAGTGAATCAGTTGCTGTAGCTAACAAGACAGTTATCAGTAGCCCGATACTAGAAACTGTTATTGAACCTACTACTGTGTCTACAGAAGCAGTAGAGACAGCTTCTAAAGATTCCCTAATGGATTCTTTGCCAACTATTGAAGCAAAACAGGCGAATCCAGTTATTGAGACTAAAGATCTACTCGAAAACACAGCTACTGCTCTCTCCAATATGGAGAATATGAACCACTCATTTGAAGCGGCTTATACAGTTTCTCGCTTCCGTTCGGCTGTTCGAGCAGCTAGTCTCGGTGCTGATCAGAATACCCCGCCATTTGATATTTCGGAGGCGATTTATTCTCCGGGTAAAGACATGCAAGATAAAGGCTATCAAGGTAAAGCTTGGCTCTACCGTGATGGGACACTGGATGGAACTAACAGCAATTCTAAGATGCTGTCTGATGTCAAAGTTTATATTCAGTGGGTTAATGGTAAGGGATTTGTTTCACCAGTCTATTACACGAAGACTAATCCAGATGGTAGTTTTGTGATTGATTTGTCAAAACCAATCGTTGATGCTTCTGGGACATCACATAGCTTCCAGCTGGCTGGAGATACAAAATTTGCGGTTCGTACATGGGTTGAAAATCCTGATCCAGCTAAATATAATATTATTCAGCATGGTGATAAAACCTACGGATTCCACACGAGGACCAATCGTAAGAATGAATCATGGGATTTCACGGCTGGGGTTAATAGAATTGTAAATTCGCATGTTATCCTCCAGGAAAAACCGTTCACAGAATCTTGGCTAGTGAAACCACAAGCAGAGTGGAGTAGTGCTCCAAGTAGTAGCGGTGAGTGGCCAGAAAAAGGGAACTATGGAACTCTTCGTGGTACGGTTTGGTATGAAAATGGAGATGCTCCGGGGACTTTAGCCAATCAATGGATCAACGGTGGAGTACTTCCACAAGCCAAGGGAGATCAAAGCGCGACAGGCGTAAGAGTTGTTGCTTCTTATGTCAATGATGAAGTCGCTCGTTTATTTGACTCTTGGAAAAATACACATAAGAACTATACATTAGAAGAGTTTGCGGCAGCTCAGAAAAAAATCGTTACTGATTACCAAGCGGCCAATGGAGTTGGTTCACATATTGCTGAAAGTGTAGTGGGTGTTGTGAAGCCAGATGGCTCTTACTACATTCCATTTAAGGGATTGTATGGTGTATCTCGTACTCAGCAAAATGCAGGTTTACGTATTTCTTGGAAAGTATCAGATGCAGAGTATGGAAAAGTTGTTTCTGATAAAGATGCAGATAATAGTGCATTGATGAAGTGGAATGGGACAATCGGGCAAAAACATCGCCATATCAATAGTGATTATGTCTACGCTGCTCCAGTTACTGATGATTATGCTGTTTGGTCAAATAACTACCAAACAAATATGTTCCAAAGTACTGCGGATACCTTAACCAAGGCTTTAGAATCCGATAATAATGACTGGCAAAATTTTGCTCTCCTCGCACACCAACCAAATCATGATGTCTTAGTTTATGATACAACAGATAATAAGGCAGCGCCTGGTACAACCGTTGAATCAACGACATCTGGTTTAATGCCAAATCGGGAATACCAAATTCAGTGGTTTAAAAATGGCGAGCCAATTGGTTCACCAACAAGTATTACAGCGGATGGTGAAGGTCGAGCGAAATCTGTACCGATTACGGTAGAACCAAACTTAAGTGCTCCAGCTATCTATACTTCAGGTGTCTTTTTCAAAGATGTACCGACTTCGGATATTTCAGCCGCTCTTGCTTTAGATTCATTTGTGGCAGATGTTGCTAAAAAAGCAGATACGCTTGACCCTGCCTATGAAGACAAGAATGTCGTTCCAGGAACCCCTGCAACCTCAACACCGGCCTTGACTGACAA
>NZ_JAOBSU010000144.1:0-3080 GCF_025447695.1 Streptococcus danieliae
AAAAATCAGAATTCTCCCGATAATCGGGATAGAAAAGTAGGAAATACAGGGACTCTTGCTGGAAATTAGAGGGCAAGAGTCCCTTCTTTTTTATATGACGGAATACTTCTGGTTTTTAGAAGTGCCCTTAATATCTCCTACATTTGCATTCCCTGCAATTAACAGGGCCTCCGTATCCCATCTATACGTATCAATGCGACTAATTTCTTTTGCTGTTGTAAAAAATGGATAAGTACCATTTTCAACAGCAGCATTCGCATTCAATTTTCCTGTTTCAATCTTACATACCTCTCCCAAAGTTTTCCACTCTACTCCATTGGGACAGTGTTCTTTGATCAGCTCTTCAATATAGGTCATCAGGAGCCTCCTTTCTTAGCAATCTCTTCCAAACTTTTAATCTCCTCGAGGTAGTCTTTTTCTACCTGACTAAGGGTCTTAGTTTGGTATTTTTGGTATTCGCTTGTGACCTTGTCGACCATCTGTTCATGTGAAATTTTTCCCGCATGGCTCAAAAGGTCTTCACCGGTTGCCGCAAGGATTCTATCCACATGGTCGACCCAGTCTTGCATGGTCATAATTTGCTGGCGGCCAGCTTGGCGCTCTGCAAAATCCAGGTATCCTGAAACCAACTGATTAAGTCCTTGTAACTCTTGCTCCGACAAGTAATTTTTAGCCACCTTAGCTTCTGCTAGGCTCGGTAGGTGACCTTTAAAGGTTGTTAAGCCCATAAATTCCTGATTACTGTCCACGCGCTCATAAATGAGTTCACTCGCGGTATGATGGTGAATTGCATAGTGCATCTTATTTTGGACAGTCGCAAAAAAGGTCTTGGCTTCTGGACTCTTGGCATTGTAGTCACTAGAAGTCGCAAAAAGATCCAGGATTTGGCGATAAAAAACCTTCTCACTGGAACGGATATCACGGATTCGCTCTAGCAGTTCCTTGAAATAGGTACCGCCACCCAGGTTTTTCAGACGGTCATCATCCATCGCAAAGCCTTTGGTTAGATATTCCTTGAGGACTGTGGAAGCATACTGGCGGAACTGGACCCCACGTGGTGAGCGGACTCGGTAACCAATCGCTAAAATCATATCGAGATTGTAGAAAGCTGTCTTACGTGACTGGGTTTTTCCAGTCATAGCACCGTGTTGAGTGGTTGTCAACTGATAGTTGACAACCACTTTTTCATCCAGCTCCCCATCCTCAAAAATCGCCTTGATGTGCTTACTGATATTCTGCTTCGAAGTTTGAAACAACTCGGCTAGTTCCAACTGGGTAAGCCAAACGGTCCCATTCTCCAAATGTAGTTCGATAGCCGACTTCCCGTCGTCTGTTCGATAAAGGATTATATTAGTCGTCATAGCCGAGCTCCTCGACAATCTGATCAATCTCTGCTCGTAGAGTATCAATTTTTTGAACAGTCGCTGCGATTTCTTGATTCAAGACCTTGATGTCAATCTTCTCGCGGGTATCCTCTTTTTCCACATAGGTCGATACAGACAGATTGTACTCCTCTTCAGCGATTTTTTCCTGAGGAACTAGTTTGGCAAAGTAATCTTCATTTTCCTTGCTTTCAATACTATCCAAGATTTTCTCAATATTTTCTTCTGTCAAAACATTGTTATTGGTTTCTTTTTTAAACTGCTGACTAGCATCAATAAAGAGGATATCTGTAGTCGGTTTATTCTTAGCCAAAATCAAAATACAGGTAGCAATGGAAGTTCCGAAAAAGAGATTATCTGGTAACTGAATCACAGCCTCCACAAAGTTAGCCTCAACCAAGTACTTCCGAATTTTCTTCTCCGCACCACCTCGGTAAAAAATTCCTGGGAAGGTTACAATCGCTGCTCGGCCTTTATTCGAAAGATAAGACAGACTATGCATAATAAAAGCAAAATCGGCCTTAGACTTAGGTGCCAAAACGCCAGCGGGTGCAAAGCGGTCATCATTAATCAGCGTTGGATCATCCTTGCCAATCCATTTAATAGAGTAAGGAGGATTGGATACAATTGCATCAAAAGGCTTGTCATCACTATGCTTGGGATCTAATAGAGTATCTCCCCGCTCAATACTAAATTTGTCATAGTTGATATTATGCAGGAACATGTTCATCCGGGCTAGATTATAAGTGGTCATATTGATTTCCTGACCATAAAAACCATCCTCGATGATATGCTCTGTAAATTGCTTTTTCGCTTGAAGCAAAAGTGAGCCAGATCCACAAGCTGGGTCATAAATCTTGTTAATCTTATTTTTCTCATCTTTACCCAGCATAACAATACGAGCCAACAGTCGGGAAACATTCTGAGGTGTGAAAAATTCTCCACCCGATTTACCTGCGTTGGAAGCATACTTGGAAATCAAATACTCGTAAGCATCCCCAAATAAATCAATTGAACTATCCTCAAACTGATCAAAATCAAGTTCCGCAATTTTCTTCAAAATCTTGCTCAAGCGCTGATTACGGTCAATAACTGTACTTCCCAACCGATTACTGGTAGTATCGACATCTGCAAAGAGGCCTTTAATATCATGCTCACTATCATAACCAACCGCACTGGCTTCAATAGCATCAAAAATTTCCTTGAGCTCCGTATTCAAATTTTTATTATCTTTAGCTGTCTTCACGACACTGGAAAAAAGCTGATGCGGCATAATGAAATAGCCCTTGGTTTTAATGGCATCTTCTCTGACCTCTTTTGTAATCAGATCTTCTGGAACATCTTCATAGTGAATGCTTTCATCACCGCCTTCAATATAGGCTTTAAAATTTTCACTAATAAAGCGATAGAAGAGGATCCCTAAAACATATTGTTTGAAATCCCAGCCGTCAACTGCTCCACGAACATCATCCGCAATCGACCAAATTTTCCGATGTAATTCCTGTCTTTGTGCTTGTTCCGACATCTTTCACTCCCTCATAAACTGTAATAATTCTAGTATACCATTTTCCTCTAGTCAGACTTAAAATCCCCTGGTAAAAAAGCAAAAACAGCTCGAAAATGATACGTACCGTGTCAAGTAGACAGTTGAAATAAATAAAATGTGTAATACCAGACTGTCTTAAGTTTAGGCGGTCT
>NZ_JAOBSU010000145.1:0-3022 GCF_025447695.1 Streptococcus danieliae
TAGTTCATCCAGGTCTTCGAGGGTGGCCTTATTCCGGATGAAACTCCGAGCGCTGGAACGGGAACTGAGGTAGGACTTACGCTCTCGATTCTGATCCGCCCACTTTTCATTAGCTCTCTTTTGAGATTCTGATACCGCCATATTACTCTCCTAACTTTTGTACAATCTCAAAGACTAGAAAACCTAGTCGAACAAATAGAGCTGCGACAAGCAATGTCAATAGTACTATTTGAAATTTCTCTTTTTTCATGATATGATACATATGAAAAGCAAAGCCTACTCGCTAGAGCTTTCGGCTTTACTAATTTTGTTTTAAGACTTGAAGATTTCAATTATTGTTTTGACTAGTTCCGCAACTGCATTTGCGATAGTCAATTTTATCAAGATTTCTTCAAGTCTTTTTTGTTTTCGACTTTTCATATGCTTTCCTCCTTTCTTTAATTATATTATACTACACGCTATAGATGTTGTCAAGCAATATTTGAAAAAATCTACCGAATTTCTCACGTTTTTCTCACGAAAAGAATTTACTTAGAAAACAGGAAAACGTTGATTTGACAATGTTTATAAGGTATCCAGAATTTACTTGGAAAAGAAAATTCTACCGTATCTCAAGAAAATCTGACGTAAAAACCCCCTCCGCGGGGGAGGGGGTTAGTCGACAATATCCTTCAGTAACTCTGAATTCATTTTATAAACGATGGGATTAGATTTCACCTTCGTCACAAAACCTTTGATTTCAAGTTCTTTAGTTACTTTATCTATTCGTGTTCTTTTGTATGTGTTCTTAAAGATCTCACTAAGTTTAATATTGCTTACACCTTCATCCACAATCTCAAATAATTGATCCTGTCCCAAAATGTAAAGAATCTCCGCTTCAACCTCTGAGACTTCCAATAAATTAATCAGATTAGAGAGTTGTTCAATTTGATTCTTTAACTTGTTAACTTTCGCCAGCATTCTTTCTTGACCTTTTAAAATGATCTCTAGCATATCGCCAACAAACGAAGTTATCTCGCCTCTATTTTTAGGGTGCGAGGTATTTGAAAAACTATCCTCATATTTTTTCTTGTTTTGTAGTACAGCCTCTGAAACAGAAAGTCCTGTAAATAAATCTAGTTTTCTAGCTAAATAAGATGAAAGCAAAAACCTTCCAGTTCTTCCGTTACCATCATAAAATGGATGTACATACTCGAAAAAATAATGTGTAATTAAAGCTTTGATAAGAATAGGGATATCAGAGTTCATAAAAATTAATAGTTTTTCTAAATCCTCCCGAATAGCTGGTTCATTAGGATTTCCTTGATGAACTCGTTTTCCACCACCAGCCACATAAATTATATCTTTTCTAAAAATCTCCCCATCTGGCTTATCTTTATCTTCTATATCATTGAAGAACAATTTGTCATAAATAGTTCTAAAATCGCTCAAACTACTAATGGTCTGAATCTCTTCCTCAATTATAGTATTATACATCGAAACAATACCAAAGAATCTTTTACTTTTTGACTTATCGTTCAACGCTTCGACTAATTCTTTCCTGGTGGATTTAACTCCTTCAACATCATTCGTGCTTTTAATCTCATCAATCATCTGATGAATAATCAATCTATCTTTCATCAGCTTTGATAGCAAGTTACTCCTAAGCAATTTACTATTATGAAATATTTTTTCGATTAGAGACATGTGTTCCATCAAGGGAACATAAAAAAGCTTGTGTTTTTCTGTTGTGATTCGACGCTCTTCTCGTTGAGAAAAAGGATGGATTTCTAAATTGGTTTTAAATGTGCTTGTTGAGTTAAAACGAGAAACATACTCCGCTTCATAATCGCCAATATTCTCATAACTTACGATTTCAAGTCTTTTGTACATAGCGAATTCCTCCTAACTCCAAATATTGTACCATATTTTCAAAATAGAACCTCAAACCAAAGACTTTCTTCCTTTACATTCGAAATTGAACATCATTTTTTTAAAATAAAACACCCCTCCGGATTTTTCCAGAGGGGATGTTTTACTCCGACATTCTGTCAGCTACTTATGCAAAAGAACCAAAGCTAGTCACACGACGACCGCTTTCTGACTGGCCAACTGCTACATAGCGACGTAGACCAGAACCACCAATATAAGTGATCCAGATATATCCGTCAAGATCACACCAACCATCATAGTGAATTTTTTGACCTGGGGTATAAACTGCCACAATCTCCCCATCAAGCCCAGCTTTAGCACGAACGTTCAAGACAGACACCTCAACTGTGAAGGTACCTGTCTCTTCGTGGATCGTACCGTCTCCGGTAGGAGCTGGCAAAGCAGGGGCTGGAGTGTCAGAGATTGGAAAGTAGAACCAGCCAACCACACCGTCAAAGTTCCGAGTGGTGTAGCGAGCTGGACCACCAATGACCAAGCTGTCCGCATTGCCATCGATATTTTGTTCAATAGTCTGCATGGTATAGCCGTCAGAATCCGCAATTACTAGACCGGTATGACCGTAAGGATGGCCCCAAATGTAAGTCGTATCCATAACGAACACGGCTCCAGCCCGTGGCTTAGAATTCAAGTTGCCAGCTTCGTTGTACTCCACTTCCCATCCAAGGCCGGCGGCTGCATTAAGCAAGTCAATCGCATTTCCCCAAAGGGCTTTACCAAAGAGCTGACCAGCGATTCCGTTCGGCAAATCCACACATTGGGTCCCATAGTACCCATCCTGGTCCCAACCAACTCCAGCATTCGCAAGGTTTTCCGCAAATCCAATTACATCATTTAGTGTTGCCATCTTTATCCTCCTTGTTACCATAAGAAATAGATGAGACTCCAATCATAGTCCCCAGAAAAGTGTTAAAAGCTGTCAAAATGGTCAGGCTTGGACCTAGCCAATCAGCTTGTAAAGTTTGGCCAATTACTCCAACAAATGTAATAAAGGCTGGCATAAAAATCAACACCAGCCACTTCAACAGGTCGTAAGTCTTATTATCTAGTTTCATGATCCTCCTCCTCTCTCAGAGGTAGTTCCGAAAATTCA
>NZ_JAOBSU010000146.1:0-2982 GCF_025447695.1 Streptococcus danieliae
TTACCGTGGCGATTTTTCTTTTTATACTCTTCTATTCCCTTGGTATACATCGGATCAGAGACAACGGGAATGATTCTTGAGGAAATGATTCAGGTGGACGGAAGCGAAAAATTTCTCAAGAATCGGTCTATACCAGTTGACAAAAATTGGTATAGACCATATAATGGAGTTAGAAAAGATAAGGAGGACGGTTCGATGATCCAGGTGATTCGTGTGACAGACCAAGCAGAGGGGGGACAAAAAGCTCTCGCTATTTTGAAGGAAAAACTAGCAGCGGGTGCCCAAACCTTAGGCTTGGCAACAGGAAGCAGTCCGGTGGGCTTTTATGAAGCTGTTCGGGCCAGTGATGTTGATTTTTCAGACTTAACCAGTGTGAATTTGGATGAGTATGTGGGTCTTGCAGCCGACAATCCGCAATCGTATCGCTATTTTATGGAAGAACATCTGTTCCAAGCAAAACCCTTTAAAGCCAACTACCTACCTAATGGGGAGGCAGCTGACCTGGATACGGAACTCAGTCGTTACCAAGAAATTCTTGAAGCACATCCGGTTGATCTGCAAATTCTGGGGATTGGTCGAAATGGTCACATTGGTTTTAACGAACCTGGAACCTCCTTTGATCAGACAACCCAAGTGGTTGAGCTAGAACCGTCTACCATTGAAGCCAATGCCCGGTTCTTTGACAAGATCGAAGATGTTCCGACTAAGGCGATTTCCATGGGGATTAAGAATATCATGGACGCCAAAGCCATTATTCTTTTTGCTTATGGAGCAGACAAGGCAGCAGCTATTGCTGGTGCCGTAGAGGGGCCAGTGACAGAGGAGCTACCAGCCAGCATCCTTCAAAACCACCCAGAAGTTTATATCTTTGCGGATGATGCAGCCCTAGCAGAACTAGAAGGTTAACGAGCTAGCCCCACTGGTTGATAAGACAATCAGGGGGCTTTTGCTATGTTCAGGATTTTTTGGGAGGGTCTGGAAATTTTTTATTCGAGGTTTTGTGTCGCTCTGGCTATCATGGTATACTAGTAAGGCAGAAAAAATCGAAAAGGAATTAGAAATGTCACGTATTGATGAGATGAAGCGGAGACGGACCTTCGCTATTATTAGTCACCCGGATGCCGGGAAAACGACGATTACGGAGCAGTTGCTTTATTTTGGCGGCGAGATTCGCGAGGCGGGTACTGTTAAGGGGAAGAAGACTGGGAACTTTGCCAAGTCTGACTGGATGGATATTGAGAAACAACGGGGAATCTCCGTTACCTCGTCCGTTTTGCAGTTTGATTACCTAGGCAAGCGGGTGAATATCCTAGACACTCCTGGGCACGAGGATTTCTCGGAGGATACCTATCGGACCTTGATGGCCGTGGATGCGGCAGTGATGGTGGTTGATTCCGCCAAGGGGATCGAGGCCCAGACCAAAAAACTCTTTGAGGTTGTCAAGCACCGGAATATCCCTGTTTTCACCTTCATCAACAAGTTGGACCGCGATGGCCGTGAGCCCTTGGAATTGCTGGAGGAGTTAGAGGAAGTTCTAGGCATTGCTTCCTACCCTATGAATTGGCCGATTGGGATGGGGAAAAGTTTTGAAGGGCTCTATGACCTTCACCATGGGCGTATTGAATTGTATAAAGGGGACCAACGCTTTATCGAGTTTGGTCAAGCGGAGAGCTACGGGTTAGAGAATAATCCTTTCTACCAGCAGGTGCTAGAAGACGTAGAATTACTTAGTGAGGCTGGCAATCCCTTCTCAGAGGAGGCTATCTTGGCCGGGGACCTGACCCCTGTCTTTTTCGGATCAGCCCTTACCAATTTTGGGGTGCAGACCTTCTTGGAAACTTTCTTAGAATTTGCCCCAGAACCTCATGGTCATAAAACAACTGAAGGCGAGATGATCCAACCGGATGCACCGGACTTTTCAGGCTTTATCTTTAAAATTCAGGCCAATATGGATCCACGTCATAGGGACCGGATTGCCTTTCTCCGGATTGTGTCAGGTGAATTTGAGCGGGGCATGGCTGTCAATCTGCCTCGAACAGGTAAGGGAGCCAAGTTGTCCAATGTAACCCAGTTTATGGCTGAGTCGCGGGAAACGGTTGAAACAGCCGTGGCAGGAGATATTATCGGGATCTATGATACCGGAACCTACCAGGTTGGGGATACCTTAACGGTTGGCAAACATAAGTTTGAATTTGAGCCACTTCCAACCTTTACTCCGGAAATTTTCATGAAAGTCTCTGCAAAAAATGTGATGAAGCAAAAATCCTTCCATAAGGGGATTGAGCAGTTGGTGCAAGAAGGGGCGATCCAGCTTTACACCAACTACCAAACAGGGGAGTATATGCTGGGAGCAGTTGGACAACTCCAATTTGAAGTGTTCAAACACCGCATGGAAAATGAATACAAGGCGGAAGTGGTTATGTCCCCAATGGGGAAAAAAACTGTCCGCTGGATCAAACCCGAAGATTTGGACGAACGCATGAGCTCCAGCCGGAACATCCTGGCCAAAGACCGCTTCGACCAGCCCGTCTTCCTCTTTGAAAACGACTTTGCCCTCCGCTGGTTTGCGGATAAATACCCAGATGTGGAACTAGAAGAGAAGATGTAAGGTCAAATAGGTTGAAAAATCACTTTGAGGTTGATGCCTTGGAGTGATTTTTTGCAAGGACTGGTCTTGCTTAATGGGCAGTTTTCTAATATAATATATGCATTATAGTTGAGAATTTAGGACGAAAAAGCAGGAATTTGGGAAAGGGGACTGGTGACAGCTAATGGAGATTCGATTAAAGAATGTTCGCAAAAAGTTTGGTTCGTTTGAAGCTCTAAAAGGCATTGATGTAACCTTTGAAGCAGGGAAGTTTTATGGTCTGCTAGGTCCAAATGGTGCCGGGAAAACGACTCTTTTTAGGGCACCTCTAAAAACTCATACTTATTGTCGCCTTATTTCAAATAAGTAGGTATTCCTATTTGGTAGTGTAGTGC